>JAZNBT010000110.1:0-15361 GCA_045587165.1 Alphaproteobacteria bacterium
TATCCGGTATCGTGTTTCCGTGAAGCCCGGACTTTCCTCGACATGAACAGGTCATGCCGCGACCGCCCGATCTTCCGGCACCGAGGGGACGGTACGGGGAAACGGAGGTAAAGTCAATAAAAGATTTCTTTTAAAGCGGCGGCGACGCCGTCGTCTTTATTAGATAGTGTAACCTTTCTTGCATGTTGTTTGACGTCGTCGGGCGCGTTGTCCATCGCAACGCCCAATCCCGCAAAAGACAACATTTCCACATCGTTATACCCGTCACCGAAAGCGATCGTATCCGCTTGGTCGATATCGTAACGTTTACATAAAAAATCCAGTCCGGCGGCTTTGTTGACTCCTTTGGGGACGATTTCCAGAATGAAATTCTGCGATTTATATAAATCAAACCGAGGAAATGAAGAAACGAGTTTTTCTTGCAATATCGACGTGTTTTCAGGCGTCCCGATGCAAATTACTTTTAAAATCGGCACTTTTGCGGGAAGAACCGTTTCAAAATCACCGATAATCGGATTTGTCGGCATAACGGTACATTCCAGTTTGACAACGTCGGTAAATTCGTCGGCGATCCAATCGTTTCCCGCATAGACAATCGTTTCAATTTGCGGATTAACGTCTTTGACGGTTTTCTTTATATCGACGGCATCTTGAAACGAAAGAGTTTTTTGATAAATCAATGCGCCGCTTTCATCATATATTTCGGCTCCGTTGCATGGCAAAATAAAGGCGGGCAGACCGAATGTTTCGGCGATCGGTAAAATGCCCGATTTACCCCGTCCGGACGCCAAGGCGAAACGGACGCCTTTTTCCTCATGCAAACGTTTGCAGACATCAATCGTTTCGGGAGAGATTTTCTTTTCAGGATTTAAAAAAGTCCCGTCAAGATCGGACATAATCAGTTTATAAGACATCATTTATCCCTTTACGGCCAATTTTTCCAAAATGAATCTAAGGCCTTCTTCGTTGTTCGATGGAGCTACCAGATCGGCCGCCTGTTTGACGGGAACCGGCGCGTTGTCCATCGCGACCCCCAAGCCTGCAAATTCCAATAAGTCCACATCGTTAAAGTTATCACCGAACGCAATGGATTCACTTTGTTTGATGTCCAGATAATCGCACAAAAAACCGGCTGCCGCGGATTTTGAGGATTCGGCCGACATGATTTCCAAATAACGGGGCAGGGATTTGAAAATCGAACAGTCCGGAAATTCGGCGCGTAAAACCGTTTGCAGTTCGTCCATTAACTTTTCATCGCCCGTACACAGCAGTTTATGAACGGGATCGTCTTTGCCTAAAACGTCCTGCGGTTTTCCGACCAAAGGTTTTAACGCCGTCGTTTCCTTTTCCAGATAAAGCGCCGCCGTGCCGTCGTCGACATCGGTAATCCAGTGATCCGCACTGAAAGTATAGCTGATGACTTTGTTCGAAAAATCGGCAATTCTGTTACGCAGATCAACGGCTGTTTTCAATTTCATACGTTTGTCCCAAATCGTTTTGCCGTTTGCGTCGCGAACCAAAGCGCCGCCATAGGAGATATAAGGGGCGTTCAGACCGATTTTATGTTGAATGTTGACAACGGAGGGCGGCATCCTGCCGGATACCAAAATAAACGGCACGCCTTTGTTCGACAGCTTAAACAAGTGATCTCTTGTTTTTAGCGGGATATTTTGTTTGGAATCCAATAAAGTGCCGTCAATATCGCTGAAAATGATTTTATAGCGGTTCATGTCAGTCTCCTTCCTGATACAATTTGGCAACGGCAGCCAAACGTTCAAAAACGCGTTGTGATTGATAGAGCAAACCTTCGGGGTAAAAGTGGCGTTGAAAGGCTGTCAATGCAGCTAATTCATCGGTTGTATCATATCCGATGTCCGACAGCATTTGTATGGCCGGTTTTCGGGGAACGTCAAAATTGTCGGTCCACAGACCGATACCGTTTTCGGCCAATGTTTTCCAAGGGAACAATTCTCCGGGATCTTTTTTACGCATCGGAGCGACGTCCGAGTGGGCTAAAACATTTTTAGCGGGGATTTGATAACGGGTCTTGATATCATGGCAAAGTTCAATGGTCGACCGTATCTGTTCGTTCGTAAATGAAGTATAACCGAATTCATGGCCGGCATTGGCGATTTCAATTCCGACGGATCGGCTGTTGATGTCCGGAACACCTTGCCATAACGACAGCCCTGCATGCCAAGCGCGAAATTCTTCATCCACCAGATTGTAAATATCGCCGTTTTCAAAAATCATATAATGCGCACTGACGTTCGTTGTCGGGTGACACAGTCTGTTCAAGGCGTCTTGTTCGGATTTCATGCCTGTATAATGCAGCACAATCATATCGACCGTTTGATACCGGCCGTTAAAATTGCGGGAAGGGTAAATATGCACCGGACGCATCGAAAAGAAATCCTTTTGTTTCCGAAATACAAAGATTATTTTAAAATTGTTTTTTATTTTTTTAAACAGGTATTTATATGGAAAAAGAACAAAAAGAAATGCCGACATCGCCCGAAAAGCTGCTGGCTTATTTGACGGAATTGGGAATTGAATATAAAAATACGCCTCATCCTGCCGTCTTTACGGCTCAAGAAGGGGAAAAACATTGGAAAAACATCGCCGGTATGCACTGTAAAAATCTGTTTTGCAAAGATGCCAAAGGCAAATTATGGCTGATTGTCGCGCCGGCGTTGAAGCGCGTCGATTTAAAATCCGTTCCCGCTTTGATCGGATCAAAAAGGCTGTCTTTTGCCAATGAAGAATTGTTGTTTGAAACGTTGGGCGTTTTCGGCGGATCGGTTACGCCGTTTTCCGTTATCAATGATAAAGAAAACCGAGTCAGCGTTGTTTTGGACAAGGAAATGATGGAACAGGAAAAAATCAATTTTCATCCGTTGACCAATACGGCGACAACGACAATCACGCCGGAAGATCTGATGGTGTTTATGCGCGCCTGTTCTCACGAACCGTTGATCGTTTCCGTGACGGTTTAGGAGAGTTTCTTGACTTTTTTGTAAAATTATCACATAATGTAATTTATTATTCATGACGGTCTTTGAATCCTCGCGATTCAAAGGCTTTTTTTTTATGCGGGGAAAAAATGGTAGAGATCAAAATTCCTTATAAATGGAAACCCAGAAAGTATCAGCTGGATTTATGGCGGTATCTGGAAAACGGCGGAAAAAGGGCAGTCGCCGTTTGGCATCGCAGAGCCGGAAAAGACAGCCTGTCTTTGAATTGGACGGCGGTGGCTGCGATGCAGCGGGTCGGTGTTTATTGGCATATGTTGCCGTTGCAAACACAAGCCAGAAAAGTGGTTTGGGATGCGATTGACAAGCAGGGAAGGCGAGTTATCGATCAGGTTTTTCCGCCCGCTTTGCGCAAATCCGTAAATTCACAGGAAATGAAAATCGAATTATTGAACGGATCTGTTTGGCAGTGTGTCGGTTCCGACGGGTATAATTCTTTGGTCGGGGCTAATCCGGTCGGTGTCGTTTTTTCGGAATATTCCATCGCCGATCCGGCCGCGTGGGATTTTATCCGGCCGATTTTAGCGGAAAACGAAGGGTGGGCGTTGTTCATTTATACGCCGCGCGGACGTAATCACGGTTTGAAATTATTTGAAACGGCAGAAAACTCTCCGGACTGGTTTGCTCAAAAACTGGGCGTTTCGGAAACAAAAGCCATTCCTTTGACTGCCGTTGAAGCGGAACGCAAAGCGGGTATGGACGACAGTATCGTTCAACAGGAATTTTTTTGTTCTTTTGACGCGGCGTTAAAGGGCAGTTATTACGGATCGCTCTTGAATGATTTGGAAAACGGCAGACGCATCGGATCCGTACCGCATAATCCGGCATTGCCTGTTACGACGGCATGGGATCTGGGGATGGGGGACAGCACTGCAATTTGGTTTTTTCAAATCGACGGGGCTGAAATCCTGATTATCGATTATTACGAAGCAAGCGGTGTCGGGCTGGATCATTACGTCAAAGTATTGAAAGAAAAACCTTATGTTTACACAAACGACAATATCTTTCCTCATGACATTCAAGTGCATGAGCTTTCAAGCGGAAAAAGCCGTTTGGATATTTTAGCCGGATTGGGGGTGCGCGGGCGTGTTTTAGCCCGATCAAGTGTGGAAGGCGGTATCGCCGCGGTGCGTTTGTTATTGCCGAAATGCCGTTTCGACAAAGATAAATGCGCTAAAGGATTGGAAGCGTTGCGTCAATATCAAAGGGCTTGGGACGACAGTCGTAAAGATTTCCAGCCGAAGCCGTTGCATGATTGGACCAGTCATGCGGCGGATGCTTTTCGTTATCTGGCCTCGGGGATCAAAGAAAACTGGAAAACGCGGGACAGGTCGCATACGGACGCCGCCCGCGTGTATAAAGAATATGATCCGCTGGCTTAATATCCCAGCGCTTTGTAAAAACTGACGACGGCCTGATAAACGGCGCCGTTTCCTTGCGCCAGATTTGTCTGTGCCGTCAACAGTTTTTGAAATGTTTCCAACGTTTCGCTTAAAGAAATCAGACCGGTGTCATATTGGGCCAGTGTCAATGCCGAAATATCGCGCATTTGTTCCAAAGCCGTTTGTGTCGTTTTATTTTTAGCGATTTGTTCGGAAACGGAAATCATGGCGTTTTTAATTTCGGCAACGGCGTTTAATACGGCGTTTTGATAGTTCAAGGCGGCTTGCCTTGTGGCTGATTTTTCTAATTTTACCTGATTAAGCAAAGCTCCCCAATGAATCAAAGGCAGTGTTATTCCGGGGGTTAAAGAAAATGTGCCGCTTTTATGATTAAGCAGTTTCGGCAGATGATCCGCCTGATATCCGAACAAAGCGCTGAATGAAATGTTTGGAAACAAATCGGCCGTCGCTTTGCCGATCAAGGCGTTTTTCGCGATCAGATTTTGTTCGGCCTGACGTACGTCTGGACGATTGCGAACGGTCTGTGTCGGAATTTGATACAGAACGGATAAATCGTATCGAAAAGAATCTCTGATGATATTGTCGTCCGTTTCCGTCAAGAGATCGTTTAACTGTTCCGGCAATTTTCCGGTTAATAAAGTAAGGTTGTTTTTGTAAGCGTTTAAAGCCGTTTTCAAATCTGGAATTTGCGATTTGATCGTTTCTTCGCTGTATTGGATCCGGCGCAAGTCCGATTGACTGATTAAACCCGAAACGGCTTTGTCCGCAGCCAACAGGGTGATTTTTTTCTGCAGGGACAAGGTCTTGTTTAACAAACGCAACTGTTCTTGCGCTAAACGCAAACTGATGTAATTGTTTATAACCTCCGCTTTTAACGTGATCAAAACATTGTGCAGATCGGCCGCCGCCGCTTCGGCCAACGCTCGAGCATTTTCCGTCGCCCGGCGACCGGCTCCCCAAATGTCGAGCTCCCATGAAACGTCCAGTCCCGCCTGGTAATAGTTTTCTTTGAAAGCGGAGGACGTATTTTTAGACGGCTTTAATTTTGAGTATTCGCCGGCTAAATCAACGGTCGGGTAGTATCGAACCCCTTGTATTTCCATGTTTAAACGTGCCTGATGCAGTTTTTCGAGCGCGATTTTTACGTTCGGACTGCCTGCCACGGCCGTTTGAATCAATTCGTTTAACCGTTCGTCGGCAAACGCTTCGTGCCAATCCGGATCAATTTCGACATCGTTTATCATGGCGTCGGATAAAGCTGTGTTGATTTGTTCGTCGGATATTGTTTTCGGACGTTCGTAATCGGGACCTAACGTACAACCGAAAAGCATTCCGGTTACGAGGAAAAGAGCTTTTTTATTCATGGGAACCTCCGCCGGAAAATTTTTCCTTGATCGTTTCAAACAATGCAAACAAAGACGGAATAAAAAAGATGCCGACAAACGTGGCGGCAATCATGCCGTAAAACACGCTGGTTCCGATGGCAATCTGGCTGGCCGCGCCGGCGCCTTGAGCGATAATCATGGGGAATACTCCTAAAATGAATGTCAAAGCCGTCATTAAAACGGCACGGAAACGTTCGGCAGCGCCTTTTTGCGACGCTTCTAAAATACTGGCGCCGTTTTCACGATATGATTTTGTAAATTCTACGATTAAAATCGCGTTCTTTGCCGCCAGACCGATTAACATAACCAGTCCGAGTTGAGCGTAAATGCTTAACGGCTGTCCCGTCAGATACAGTCCGGCCAAAGCTCCCAAAACGGCAAAGACGGTCGAAAACATGACGGAAAACGCCAACATCCAGCTTTCATACAGCGCGACTAAGAACAGATAGCAAAAAATCAAAGCCAGCATGATTAAGAAAACAGCCAATCCGGCGGCTTCGATTTCCTGTAAGCTCAAGCCGGTCCAAGCGATGCCGAAACCTTTGGGCAGAAATGTTTTCGCCGTCTGTTGAACGGAGGAAATCGCATCGCCCGTGCTAACCCCTTCCGCCGTCTGCGCCATGATTGAAGCTTCGGTATATTGATTGTACCGGTAAATGATTTTCGGAGCGCTGATGGTACGGACGGTCGCAAAGCTTTTGACTTGTATCAGGTTGCCCGTCGTTGATTTGACATACATGTTTTCGACGTCTTTTATACTTTTGCGGTAAGGCGCGTCGGACTGTAAAATGACGCGATTGACCTGACCGTTTAAAGTGATGTTGTTGATGTATGTCGATCCCAGAGCGCTTTGCAATGTGGAAAACAAAGTGCCGACCGGAATGTGAAACGATTCAAGTTTTGTTCTGTCGATGTCCAGATACAAACTGGGCGAATTAACAGTAAAAGTACTGAACGCATAAGATAATTCGGGCGATTGATTCAGGTGTTTTAAAAAATCATTCATCGCCAGATAAAGTTCTTGGGGCGTTTTGGATGTGTCCGTCGCCAGTAATTCCAGTGATAAGCCGCTGCTTTTTCCGACGCCCGGAATGGCGGGCAAAGCGAAAAATTCGGTTTGCGCTTCGCCGTCGTCGGCAAAAGTTTCGGTTAATCGCGCCGTTAAAGATTCAACGGATAAATCCTTCGATGTTCGTTTCGACCAGTCTTCCAATCCGACAACGCCGAAAGCGATGTTTTCGCCCGCAGCGCTGAGCATGCTGTATCCGGCGACGCTGATGAAATATTTAACGCCTTTGATCTTTAAAATCTTTTGGCTGGCCCGACCGAGAAAATCTTCAGTGACCTTTATCGGCGTTGTGCTGGGCAGTTGAAAGTTTGCAAAAATCAATCCTTGGTCTTCTTCGGGCAAGAAAGACGTCGGCGTTTTATTAAATCCCATGCCGGCTGCGGCCAATGCGAATAAAACAATGATCGTCGTGACGATCAATCCTTTGGAAAGCCAACCGACGGCCGCGGTGTATTTTTCTTTGCACCAGTCAATAAAGTTGTTGAACAGTTTGAAAAATCCGCGCGCTTCTTCATTTTTTTCGTTTTTCAAAAAAACTGCGCATAAAGCGGGGCTGAGCGTTAATGCGTTAAACGCCGAAAAAACGACGGCGGTGGCAATCGTCACGGCAAACTGTTGATAAATTTTTCCTGTAATGCCGGCCATTAATCCGACTGGAATGAAAATCGCCAACAAAACAAATGTCGTTGCGAGGATCGCACTGCCGATTTGATTCATGGCTTTGATCGACGCTTCGTATGCATTCAATTTTTCATTGGCCATTAAATATTCGACGCGTTCCACAACGATAATCGCATCGTCGACGACCAGACCGATCGCTAAAATCATGGCGAACAAGGTCAAAATGTTAATGTCGAATCCCAACAGATAAATAACGGCGAATGTCGCTATCAGGGAAACGGGAATCGTAATCAGGGGAATCAGTGTCGTTTTGACACGTTGCAGGAAAACGAACGTGACCAAAACAACCAAAGAAAACGTAATGGCCAGCGTTTCGATGATACTTTGAATGGATGCTTTGACGAATTTTGTGGAATCGTAAGCGATTTCAAAATCGATGTCTTCGGGAAACGTTTCTTTTAACGAAGCTATTTCCTTTGCGACGTTTTTCATAATGTTCAAAGAATTGGAGTTCGGCGTTTGGCTGAGCCCGATGACAATCGCGGGCGAATCGTTAAAAGAGGCGCTCATGGTGTATGTTTCGGCTCCCAGTTCGATTCTGGCGACATCTTTCAATCGTACGATACCGCCGTCGGGTGACGTCGCTATGACGATTTCTTCAAAATCTTTGACGGAGTCCAACAGTCCTTTGGCGGTCAGTGACAACATTACCGTTGCGCCGTCGGGTGTCGGAGCGGACGCTATTTCGCCGATTGACGCTTGGCTGTTCTGTGATTGTACGGCCGAAATTATGTCGTTATTTGTCAATCCCAAGGCCGCCGTTTTTTCGGTGTTGACCCATAAACGCATGCTGTATTTCGGCGAATAGATCGTCACATCGCCGATACCTTTAATTCTGGCTAAAGGATTTTGAATGTTTTCATAGGCAAAGTTGCTTAAAAACAAATCGGAATAACTGCCTTTCGGAGAACGAAGTACCAACATGCCTAAAATGTTCGACGATTGCGTTTTAATCGTAATGCCTTCTTCGTTGACGATTTCGGGCAGTTGCGATGTGACCTGTTGAATTCTGTTTTCGACTTTGACTTGCGCGATGTCGGGATCCGTTCCGATGTTAAACGTGATCGTCAACGTGTATTGTCCGGTATCCGTCGCGGTTGAAGACATATACAGCATGTCTTCAACCCCGTTGATCTGGTTTTCGATCGGTATGGCGACCGTGTCGACTAAAACCTGCGCGTTTGCGCCGGGGTAGTTCGTTTGAACGACAATTTGCGGCGGAGTGATTTGCGGATATTGCGATACGGGTAAAACGGCAATCGCCAGCAATCCCAATAAAATCATTACAATGGAAACGACGCCTGCAAAACGGGGACGTTTGATGAAAAATGACGAAAACATGGGTGGTTATCCTCCGTTTTCAGAAACGATGTTTAGGCTGAACTGCTGGTTTTCTTTTAGAAACGGGGCTTTTCCTTCGACCAGATATTCCTGAGGTTTGAAAATGTTTTTGACGATGTAATCGGATCCCCGCGTGTCTAAAATTTCAATTTTTTGAAGACGGATTCCCTGTTTGTCCGCTATTGAGACAAAACTTCCGTTCGCGGTCAGTTCGACCTGATCCTGAGGGATCAATACAATGTCTTTTAATTCTTTTTCCAAATAAACGGTGACATAGGCTTCGGGCAACAAGATGTTGTCTTTGTTGTCAAAGTTAACATAAACGGCGATTGAATTCGTCGGGCGGTTTAAAGCGTTGTCTGTGTATTGATAAACGCCTTCGGCCGGATAGATTTCGCCGTTAGCCAGCTGTAATTTTATTTTTTCGCCGGCCAATAAGTCGGATAGGCCGTTTTCTGAAATGTTTTGAATATAGTCTTTGTCCGTGATTGAAAAAACAACCTGAATCGGCGACGTCTGGATGATCGTCATCAAAGGATTGCCGGCCGGAGATACGTAATCGCCTTTTGTCGGTTTCACCGTTCCGATCTGTCCGGAAATAGGGGCGCGGATAACGGTGTAATCATAATTGACTTTTGCCGCGCTCAGCTGCGCTTTGGCTTGAGCCAAGGCCGCTTTGGCAGACAAGTATTCGGAACGCGCTTTGTCATGATCGGCTTGCGCGACGGCTTGACCGCCGACCGCTTTTATACGTTGGAAATACGTCGCCGCATTTTCAAAAGCGGCCTCGGCTTGCATAACGCCTGCTTGTGCCAGTTCCAGTTTCGCTTTGTATTCGCCTTGTTCCAATATCATTAACAACTGGCCTTCGCGGACGAACTGACCGCTTTGTACGAATATTTTTTCAACGAAACCGCTGATAAACGGCAATACGGCAACCGAATGGACAGGCGTGACATAGCCGATGTATTTTTTGCTTAACGTAATTGATTGCGGCGTAAAAGGGGTAACGTTAACGGATACAATCGTCGGTTGTTGCGGGACGATCGTTTTCGAATCATTATGCCGACGTTTTAAAGAAAGTACCTCAAAACCGAGAAAAATAACTAAAACAATCAGAATAATCAAAACGGCCTTATGTGCCGCAAATGATTTTTTTTGAACTTCGTCTGCCATATTGTCATCCTGTTTTTAATAAAAAATAAACAGAATCACAATGCTTTCAACGCACGAAAAAAGTAAGCTGGGTTTTATGTTATAGCTTTAGGTAAAGGGAGTGGCTAAAACCATTTTTTGATATCGTCAAGCTCTTCTTCGCTTTGATACGGGGTGTTGACGACGATGACGCCGCTGCCGGTCATTCCTTCTTTAACGCCTTTAAAACGGACTTCGCTTTGATAAAATTTCGGCAATCCAGCGGATTTCAGTTTTTCCGTCATGGGTAAATGCGGATTTTCGGTTAAAAGCGGATACCAAAGGAATAAAACGCCTTCAGCCCATTTTTTATGCAATTTCAGGATAAAGTTTGCCGCTTTGTCATATTCGGTTTTGACCTCGTAACTGGGATCGATGACCAATAAGCCGCGGCGCGGAGTCGGCGGACAAAGCGCTAATCCGCCTTCATATCCGTCGCGATGGTGTAAGTGCGTGTTCGGATAACGCATCAGTTTATAAAGCGCCTGATATTCGCGGGGATGCAGCTCCATTAAATGTAAAGTGTCCGTCGGACGCAATAAAGCTTCGGCAATAAAGGGGGAGCCTGCGTAAATGTTTTTACCGATTTCCCGTTCAATTCGTTTCTGCAGTTCAAAGTAGGGATGGTTTTCTGCGTGTTTCAAAGCGGCCATTTTCAAAAAACCGTTTGCGGCTTCGCCTGTTTTTAACGCTTCGGCGGCGCTTAAATCGTAAATGCCTCGCCCTGCGTGCGTTTCCAAATAGCTCAGCGGTTTTTCCTTTTGCGTCAGGTGTTTTAACACAACGCACAAAGACGCGTGTTTGTGTACGTCCGCCAAATTGCCCGCATGATAAATATGTTGATAAGACAACATGTCCTTCCCCCGTGTGATGTCGACAGGTCAGTATAAAAGTGAGAACGTCGCTTTGCCAGATAAATTATGAGGCTTCTTTTTGAATCTTAAAAAATAAAATCACAAATTGCTTGAATATTTTAGCGCATTATTACATAATGTTATTATTTTAAGGGGGAGTTTATGCAGGAAAAAACGAATATAACCGGAAAAAAGCGCAAAAGATCTGCGTCAAACGATACTTTTTCATCCGAAGAAATGAGCCGGTATTTAATTTCAACGGTGAAGGAAGTCATTGAAGTTTCCCGTCGTCCCGTGCCGGTTTTGGATAAGACGGGCGCTCCGACGGGGGCTGTCGAATATCAGTCGGCAACGGTGTTGAAAGCGTGTGAATTAATGGCAAAATTGATGGGGTCGATCAAAGAAACGGATAATAAAGGGGTGTCTGTTCAGATCGTTTCTTATCGAGACGCATCATCATCGGATGAAATCGGTTCGGGAACGTAATCGTAAAACAGCATTTCCGCATTCGAACCTTTGATTTTCGGGTTGCGATCAATGTAATCGTAGGCGGTTTTACTGAAAACGTCTTTGATGTTTTGATCGGCTCCTTTGTTTAATAACAGGATGACGATTTCCGGATTGGTGCTGTATTGCACGGCAAAAAACAAAGCTGTTTGTCCCGTATCCGGTGTGCGGGCGTTAACTTTCGCGCCGTTTTTAATTAGTGTGTACGTTACGTCCGGAAGGGGATTATGCATGGCGGCCAACATTAAAACGCTGCGACCTTGTTCGTCTCGGGCGTTTACGTCGGCGCCGTTTTCAATCAACGTATTGATCAGGTGTTCGTTTGCTGTTTTTTTTGTGATCGCGTCAATCAGCAGTGTAAATCCTGCCGTTTGTGCTGCGGCATGAAAACTAAAACCGATCAATAAAGACAATATGCCGAACAGTTTCATTTTAATCCTAACAAAAAAGCCCGTAAAACGGGCTTTCTTTCTGTAAAACACAGGCGAATTAACGCATTTTTGTTTCTTTGAAAACGACGTGCTTGCGCGCTTTCGGATCATACTTTTTCAATTGTAATTTTTCCGTTTTTGTGCGCGGGTTCTTTTTCGTCGTGTAGAAATATCCCGTTCCGGCTGTGCTTTCCAGCTTAATCTGTAATGTAGCGGGTTTTGCCATGACAAACCATTCCCTTAAAAAATCAAAACAATACCCAAAAAAATACGCTATTTTTCCGTAGTGTCAAGCGAAAAATAAGTCAAAGAGCGTTCGTAGCGGTCGGGATCTTTCAAAATAATCTGTGCGATTTCATCATCCGCCGGATTGTCTTTGCGCGATTGAGGCGGACAGGCGTTTAAAGCTTTACGTTTAAAAGCGTCCGTTCCCGTTCTCCATGGCTTTAATTGTGTCCGTGCGGAAGGTAAAGGATCCAGAGTTAACAACGTTTTTCCGGAAGTGCAGACGTTCGGGTAAAGACCGTATGTATGCGGTGAATATCCTGACGGCAAATAAAACTGTGCCCAAGTCAGGTACAATCGGCCGCCGCCGGTCAGAGGATCGTTTGCCTGAATGACTCCTTTACCGTATGTCGGCGTGCCGACAATGACGGCATGGCGGTATTCCTGCAGTACACCCGCAAAAAATTCCGCACTGGAAGCTGTCTTTGCGTCCGTCAAAATGACAATCGGATAGACGGGACGATTTTTTTTCGATGTTGAGACATATTGTTGTTCTGTTTGTTCCAAACGTCCTTTTGTCTTAATCATCAAGAGATCTTCCGGTAAAAACATATCTGCGGCCAAAACGGCCTCTTTTAACAGACCGCCCGTGTTTGAACGCAAATCGATGATCAATCCGGCAGCCTTCAACTGTTTAGCCTTATAAAGTGTGGCTTTTAATCCGGAAACGGTTTTTTCCGTAAAGGCGGAAATTTTGATTGTTATCAGATTGTCTTTTTCATCAAAGAAATATGTTACGGGAGAAGCGGAAACTTGCGTACGCTTTAACGTTCTTTGCTGTGTCTTACCGTCTTTGCGCAACGTTAAAAAAATTTCGGTTCCTTCCTCTCCGCGTAAAAGATTTAATACCTGAACCCGTGACAAATCCGCGATGGCTTTACCGTCGATTCTGGAAATTCTGTCCCCTACCGCTAAATCGGAATGAGCCGCCGCGCTGTCCGGTAAAATTTCCGTTATTTCCAGATATTTACCGATTCGCCGATAAGAAACGCCGATGCCTGCCGGTTTCTTTAACGGTGTTAATTCTGCCGGATCCACCCCGACGTAATGGGAATAAGAATCTATTGTCCCTAAGGCCGCATTCAGGAAAATATTGAAGAACTCTTCTGCATCGGCCGCTTGCGCTTTTTGTGAATAGGGACGGGCTTCGACCGCGGCCGCCAATGTTAACCGCGTCCAATTTGCGCAATCTTCATCCGCCGGCGCACTGAAACTTTTTAAGATCTTGCCGTCCGCTAAAATCAAAACGCGTTTGCCGTCTTTCATTACGTTGATTTTTTGATCGATGGTTGACAGGCTTTTTACGCTTTCAAAGGCCAGTCGGCTGGCGGTGACGGGCAGTAAGGATTTCATCGTGATCAGTTCGCAGGCTTCCTGCAACGTCTTCTGCATGCGTCCTACAGGCAGTTGTGTATATCCCAACACCGTTTCCCACCAAACGGGAACGGTTGTTTCCTGCGCCGACGCGGAAAAGGTCAAAGAAAAAGAAATCAGAAAACTTAACAAAAAGCGACGCATGGACGGTTATTTCCTTTTTGATTTAGGAGCACGCGTTTTATTTTTTTTATTTTTTGTTTTTTTAGAAAAAGAAGGATGCGTCCGTTTCGTTTGTTCGCCGCCTAAAATATGGAACAATAAACCGCCCGTAACAGGAGAAGCTTCCGCCAGCGTCATAAAAACGTGTTCGCCCAGTTCAAACGTGTTTCCCGTAGAAGATCCGAATAACCGATGGCGCTCTTCGTCATGGACGTAATAATCGTTCGGCAGCGAAGAAATCGGAATTAATCCGTCCGCCCCGATATCGTCCACGGTAACAAACAATCCGAAACGGCTGACGCCGTTGATGATTCCGCCGAAGCGTTCGCCGATCCTGTCCTTTAAATAAGCGGACAGATAACGTTCTTCGGCATCGCGTTCCGCTGCAGCAGCCCGTCGTTCGGTTGCGGATATATGATCTCCTAAATCTTCAATGTCCGCGGTCGGATCACCGTCTTCGTCAATTAATCCGTCTGCGCCCAGTTTTAATGCCGAAATCAGTCCGCGGTGAACCAACAAATCCGCGTACCGTCTGATCGGCGACGTAAAATGCGCGTAACGTTCCAATGCCAATCCGAAATGCCCTGAGTTTTCAGGACTGTAACGTGCCTGACTTTGCGAACGTAATACCAGTTCGTTGACCATGACGGCGCGAGGCGTGTTGCGGACTTTATCAAGAATCTTGTTTAAATCGTCGCTTTGTAATTTTCCGGTTTTTCCGGTTTTTATCCCGATCGTTGTCAGAAACGTCTGCAAAGCGGCGGCTTTTTCGGCACTGGGAGATTCGTGTATGCGATACATCGCCGGAATTCCGTATTCTTCCAAAGTTTCCGCGGCGGCCACATTGGCCAGAATCATAAATTCTTCAACCGTTTTATGGCTGTCCAGTCGTTCGCGCGGCGTAATGGATTGAACCTGACCTTTTTCGTTTAATTCGATTTCTCGTTCGATTACGTCCAATTCCAAAGCTCCGCGTTTTTCCCTCGCGTCGGCTAAAACCCGATAAGCGGCCTGTAAATCCTGCAAATGGCGGCGCAAAACGTCGTTCATTTCGTTCAGACCGCCGTCGAATATGTTTTGGACTTCGTGATAATTCAGGCGAGCCGCCGAACGCATCATGGCGCGTACGAATTTGTGACGGATCAGGCGACCGCTTTTGTCGATCCATAAATGAGCCGCCAGACACGGACGATCCTGTCCGGGTTTAAGGGAACATAAATCCGCCGATAACTTTTCCGGCAACATCGGAATACAGCGATCCGGAAAATAAACGGAGTTGCCGCGTTCGCGCGCGCAATCATCCAACGCCGTTCCCGGCCGGACGAAATAAGCGACATCGGCAATAGCCACGATAATATGCCAACCGTCTTTGTTTTTCGGCTCTTCGTCCGGTTCTGCAAAAACGGCGTCGTCAAAGTCGCGCGCGTCTTCGCCGTCAATCGTAACCAAAGGGATGTCGCGTAAATCAACCCGCTTTTTCATGTCGGGCAATTTTGCTTTTTCCGCCTGTTTTAACGCCGTTTCGGAAAATTCCGTCGGAATGCCGTGCAAGTGCAAAGCAATCAGACTGGCCGCGCGCGGTGCGTCCGCCCGTCCGATGATTTCGACGATTTTCGCGTGACGCGCCGCCGTTGCGAAAGCGG
>JAZNBT010000111.1:0-1844 GCA_045587165.1 Alphaproteobacteria bacterium
CCCGAACCGGCGACACCGCATCAAACGGAACAAAGTGCAGCCGAACCGGCGGAGGAATAATGCTCTTTCTTTTCCTTCTGTTTTTCAGCTTGTTGCAGACAGAAGCGGCTTGCGCTTCGATTTTTGAAACGCAGACGTTTACATTGGACAACGGCATGCAAGTCGCCGTCATAGAAAACCATCGAGCGCCGGTCGTTACCCATATGGTATGGTATAAAACGGGCGGAATTGACGATCCTGCCGGAAAATCCGGTATAGCTCATTTATTGGAACACATGATGTTCAAAGGAACCGCTGCCGTCCCTGACGGCGAGTTTTCCAAAATCATCGCCCGGAACGGCGGATCTGAAAATGCATTTACGTCACTGGATTACACGGCTTATTACCAAAACATAGCCCGCGACCGGTTGGAGTTGGTCATGTTTTTGGAATCGGATCGAATGAAGAATCTGCGTTTTTCTCAAGAAGATTTCGCCCCCGAATTGGAAGTTGTCAAAGAAGAACGTCTGATGCGCATTGAAAATCATCCTGCCGGTTTATTAAACGAACGCAGAAACGCGATGCTGTGGGGAGAACACCCTTACGGCCGACCGATCATCGGCACGAAAAAAGAATTGTCATCACTGACATTGAAAGACGCCAAACGTTTTTACCAAACCCATTACGCTCCCGACAACGCCGTCTTGGTTGTAGCCGGCGACATTACGGCAGACGAATTAAAACCGCTGGCAGAAAAGTATTACGGGAAAATTCCGCCCAGCCGGACGGCTGTTGCAAAAAGACAGTTTTCGACTCATTATCCGACACGATCCAGAATAGAAATGCGACATCCGCAAGTTAATCTGTATTCTTTACAACGCGTCTATATCGTCCCGTCCTATCTTTCGGAAAACAAGGAACAAAGCTTTTCTTACGCCGTATTGGATGAAATTTTGGGAACGTATCATTTAGGCAAAATGTACAACCATTTTATTGTAAACAAAAAAACAGCCCGATCGGTCGGAGCCGGTTACAGCGGTTTTTCTTTGGACAAAGGAACATTCGCCTTTTCCATTACGGCCGCAGAAAATGAATCGCTGACAAATCTGGAAAAAGAACTGGATCGTTTTACGGATCCGGCTTCACTCACGCAAAAAGATTTGGACAAAGCGAAAAAACGTTTGGTCGCCGATTTGGAATACTTGGACGACAATCCGGAAAGCGCCGCCAATCTGGTCGGACGATTTTACGCATTGGGACTGACGATCGAAGATTTAAAAAACTGGAAATCGAATATTGAAAACGTCACACTTGCCGATGTTAAAAAAGCTTATGCCGACATGCTGTCCGCTGCCTCGGTAACGACATACCTGATGCCAAAGGATGCCCCATGAAACAACTGATTATATTGCTTTTATGCTGTTTTGCCGTTCATATTCCGACTGTGCGGGCGACATCGACAGACGTAATCGTCAAAAAAAATGTAAAAACAAACGGCGAACCTGCGATACGAACGATTTTACCGAAAATAACGCCGGAATCTTTTCGTATTCCGCAGATTCAACGCGTCGTTACCGACAGCGGAATTGAAGCTTGGCTGATTGAAGAAAAATCAACGCCGGTTATCGCTCTTTCCGTATCGTTTAAAGGAGGAAAATCTTCCGACCCCAAGCGTCTGACGGGTTTGTCCGTACTGGCGATGTCGTTAATGGACGAAGGATCCGGTCCTTACAAAGCCGAACGATTTACCGAAATCCTGTCGGAAAAAGCAATCGGCATGTCGTTCGGTGCGACTGCTGACACATTGCACGCCGGACTGGAAACGTTACGCAAGAATAAAGAGGAAGCTTTTGATTTATTTCATC
>JAZNBT010000112.1:0-4717 GCA_045587165.1 Alphaproteobacteria bacterium
GATCGCTTTTTGATGCGGGCGGGATTTTTCCCCGTATCGTTCGGCCATGCCGATGATCCGTTCTTCCATTGTACAGTCTTTGCCGTCAGCGCTGACTGTCATGTCGGCACAACTTAAAATAAACAGTACGTCGGATACTTCCGTTACGTCAGTCGATCCGTGATCCGCAACAGCCTGCCAATGCCTGTATCCCTGACGTTTCAGTATTTCCGCGCCGATCGGTCCGTGATTTTTTCCGTTTTCGGTAAATTCATATCCGAAATCATGCAGCATGCCCAATAAAAACATATCTTCGGCAAATTGAGGTTCGTCGGGACGCATTTTTTCCGCCAAAACTTTTGCTTTGCGGGCAACCCCCAGAATGTGCAGCCATCTGTTTTCCGTGATCACGGCAGCCTCCATAATGTTATTACAGATATGTTATTTGATATTCCAAAGAATGTAAAACGTTTGGTTTAATCAATAAATATGATCTTTTAAAAAAACACCTTTTAGAACTTTTTTTGTGTGATAGGATCGAATGTAAATGCAAAATCGGAAAATCAAATGGAAACGCAGGATCAAACATTATGTAAAGCCCTTTATGATGAATTTAAGGGATTCGGATTTTATGCGCGGCAGAACTATGATCGTTTGGTCGGAGAGGAAAGAGAACTGGCCGATTTGTTAAAAAAGATTCAATCCGAATTTGATCCCGCGACCGAATGGTCGGTTCGTTCTGGAAAAAAGACGAAGCTTTTGACAGATGTTTTTCAAAACAAAGAGAAAGAAGTCTTTTATCAAAAACTGATGGTCGGAGATTGGGGGCGAAATCAGCGGGACAATTTTTGTTTTTTGCCGACAGCCGGTCAATTTATGCTGCTTTTTATGGAAAAGAAACTCATAAAAAATTACGGATTTGATGAAAACGGAGTTCGTTTGTTTTTTATCGGATTGGATAAAAAAAGGCGAGCCTTGGAGCGTCAGACCGTGGCGGACATGCCTTCCGGCCTCTATCACGCCTCGAATTTGTCGCCGCAAGATTTATCCTGTTCGGAAGACGACTTGCCGGAAATCCTTCCGAAACCTGCAACGGACGATAATTTTCATATGTTGGCAAGGTTTGTCTTTTGCGCCGAAAAAGGTTCCTTTTATCCTCAGCTGGTTTTGCAAGGTGCGGACAGTTGTTTTTGGCCGCGTTTTAAACCGAAAACGGTCGTCGTCAATATGAGCGAAGAAGATTTTATAAAAGCGTCCGTGCCGGCGTTTCTCTATCATTTGGATATGACTGATAAAACCGCTTATAAGCCGTGTATTCCTTTATGGGGCGGGCATGCCGAAGAATGGGTGGCCGTCCGTCCCGTGCGTTT
The DNA here is from genome assembly GCA_045587165.1 of Alphaproteobacteria bacterium. Classification (GTDB taxonomy): domain Bacteria; phylum Pseudomonadota; class Alphaproteobacteria; order CAAGCB01; family CAG-977; genus UBA11549. The sequence goes on from JAZNBT010000112.1 coordinate 1,350, forward strand.
TTTTCGCGTGGAAAAAGAAACAGTGACGGATATTGTGCGAAAAGGTGTCCGGATTTACTTTATTCCGGATCAAAACGATTTCCAAAAATGGAGCTATGAAGGTCGTGTCGCAGATAAAAAAGTAAGTGACTTTACGGCAAAAGAAACTCAAACATACTTTGATCGGCTTGCACGGGAATATCCCGATAAAATAAAAAGATTTCTCTAGTCGAACCGATTTGAAAAGTCGTTTCGATTAATCTGTTTTTAATATTTTTTTGATTATACGTAACTGTCTATAAAGTTTTAGGTGCAAAAATGCTTTGGGGTATAAAAACGGAAGCCGCTTTTGACGTGTGGTCGATTGAACACGTGATAATGGGAATATCGGTTGCGTGGCTTGCTTCTTTATTTCTTGAAAAAATTGTCGGAAAAGAAGAAATATCCGCTTCGTTAAAGACGAAAATGAGCTTTTTGATTACCCTTTTGATCGCATATATGTGGGAAGTTTTTGAACATTATCTGGAAGTCGGTCTGTTGGGAACTACGGTTGAATATTGGCTGCAAGGCGTTGAACATTGGAGCAATCGGCTTGTTTTCGATAACCTGATGGTTTTGTCAGGTTGGTATATATATCAGAAAAAAAATAAAATGTTGTGGTTTGCCAGAATTTTTTCTTTTATCTGGTTGTTTGTTCATATTTTTATTTTTCCGCACAGCATGTATTTGCACGAAATTTTTTAATGTCGTATTTTTAAGTAACCGGATATTGTTAAGAAAAAAACTAACCGTTTTATCTTCTGTTTTGTGCAAATCGTGAAATGACAGAGGATAAGGTTTTCTGTTGCTTTTCATCAGGTTCTTTTTGCGGTAAGGGGGCTTCCGAATTTGTTTTAATGCATAAATTACATAACTGCTCATGGAGTGTTGACGTTTTTTTTGAGGCTTGAGATTTGTTGACGAGTTCTTTTACAAAGCCCTTGTTTTTTCCATTTACGATTATCTGAGATGTCTGTTGCACTTGAGAAACTAAAGATTCAATAAGTTGCGGAGATATTGATTGATCTTGCAGTTTTTTTTGCAATAAGGCGATTTCTTTGTCGCTGACAGGGGGCGTATGAAGATTTTGAACCAGATATGCCATTTTTTCTACCGTTTTTTGTTGTTTCGGTTCGGAAATTTTGGCGTCTACCTCTTTGGACTTAAAATCGACAATATATGCGTTGGGCTCTTCTTTTTGCAGTTTATGTCCCATTCGGATTTTTAAAAATTCTTTCATTATTTTCGCATGCTCAGAATTTTCAACGTTGTATTTCAATGAAACGGAGGAATTTTTAAAATCTTCCATATCTAATTTTGACGTTGTATTCTCACGAGCCGAATAATCCGTTGTGCTTTCTAAAGGATTGCGAGAATTTCCTTTAGGAATCTTATTTAATGTTGATTCTTTTACCAATTTTAAAAATATATCTGCAGGAATATTTCCGCTGCAATGTAACTCCATATTTTCTGCGGCATACACGTTTTTAGCGCAATTAATAATGTCGTCTTTTGAAAAATCTTGAGTGTAATTTATTTGATCGTTAAACCACCGGTGGATGTTTTCCCTGTTTTTTTCAACATATTCGTCAGTTAACAGTTTTGTTCCGGAGTCGACGTATGTGTTGTTTTCATTTTGAAAATAGTCCGTTAGAAAATTCCATTTATCTTTTTGATTATAAACGTGGCACCATTCTTCAAATATAACATTTCTTTCGGCGTCAATATGAGGCATATGCCAGTTGGAAAACATTTCTCCGTAACAATCTAATATTTTGGATGTGTCTTCGGGCTCGCCTTGTTTGCGATATTCTATCCTGTCATAATATGTCTGACAGTCTTTAGGCCTGAGATTATCATTCTCTGCTTGTTGAGCTTTAATGGGATCCGCGATTCTTATGCAATGTTCAATTAAATGATTCATTGCAAAACAGACTTCTTTATTGTCGTCGTTGCTGTTGATTTTGGCTTTCATGTTAAAACTTAGCGAAGATTTTTCGGGGGTTTCCGTATAAAAAATTTTAAGACCGTTGCTTAAAACCAAAACGGGTTTGTCTTCGTTTTCCATGAGCGTAATCCTCTTTATGTACTAATTTTTTACGGTAACATAAATACCTAAAAGTTGCAATATATGTGAGAAACACCGGAATCTATGCCGAGCCTTTTATCTGTATGGAAGGTGTTTCCCTACGCAGATAATGTATGAACGGCGTGAATTTGTCCTTTGTGTCAAAGACGCTGAAGCATAAAACGCTTTCAGCGACGCAGGTTTATGCGCGGGAGGATACGTCAGCGGTTGCGCAGGCGTTGCAAGGAACTGTAAATATCTTTGAAAGTTTTAAGTAGATGTTCAGCGTATTTAAACGGAATATCTTTCAGGGAAGGGGATACTTTTAAGCGTAGATATTGTTACTTCTTCTTTCGGATTAATGATTTGACATCATTAACTTGTTCCGCAGTAAACAGAACGTAATCGGTGTCTGTTTTCATTGCAGGAACAAGTTTTCCGACTTTTATCCAATAGCGGATAGACGAAGCCGGAACGCCGCAAAGTTTGGCAAAAGCTCCAACTTTCATCAGCGTTTTGTTCGAAACGTCTTCTTTTTCAACGTCCAGTAAATCAATCGCCGCTGTTAAAGATCGTGACAAAGCGTCAAGCATGAATTTGCGGTAAGGTTCTCCGTTTTCTGTCGTTTGATACGTTTCTAAAGCCGATAAATACCGTTTTCTGTCGCGCGGACGGATAATGACCGGAGCGAAACCGTTTTCTAACAGCATCAAATTCATTAGCAGACGTGCCGTTCGTCCGTTCCCGTCCGTGAACGGGTGAATAGAAACAAGGCGGTAATGCGCTTCAAAAGCTTTCATCGGTTCGTCCGTTGTGTTCGTTTTCAGCCAAGCGTCAAAGTCCGCCATTAAATCAGGAACCTTAACCGGATTTGGCAAAATAGTCGCAGAACCGGAAATTCGCACTTTGACGGAACGGTAAAAGCCCGCATTTGAATCGTCGATGCCGGACAAAATGATTTTGTGCAAAGCCAAAACCGTGTTTTCGGTAACAGTCGTTTCGTTTTGCGCGGCGTTTAAAACATACTCATAAGCCAGAGCGTGATTTCGCGCCTCCTGATAATGTTTCAATGGTTTTGAACCGCTTGTAACGCCTTCTTCGATAACAAGCGTTGTTTCTTCACGAGTCAAAGTGTTCCCTTCGATCGCGTTGGAAGTATAGGCCAATTCCGTTTTCAGCCAGTTGTGCAAAACTGTCCGGTTGTCTTTGTTTTCCAACAAAGACAGCAGTTTTTCCCGTTTGTCGGCAATGTCGTTCAAAATATCCATCTCAAATACTCTTA
>JAZNBT010000113.1:0-3206 GCA_045587165.1 Alphaproteobacteria bacterium
TCATCGCTGTTCGGCGATGATACTTTTTTTAATCATATGATCGTAGGAAATTCCACAAAATCGGGAAATCCTGACTGTTTTGTTATGTCTCTGAGCCGTTGCCGGTATGTTTTATATTCATTTCGTTTTTCCGATGAAACGGGAAAATCCGTCAGCATGTATTTATCTGTTTGCTTCAGTAGTGCGTTCCTTTTTTTTCTGATCAGCGCCGCTTTTTCTTCGGTCGTTTTTTCCGGATAATCAATCAGACATAAACAACCTGATGCGTCAATGCTTAATTGTTTTCCCGTTTTGTTGGCCTCCGACGCCATTCGTGTGTACAAATCGGGGAATTCCTTTGCAATTTGATTAAGCGATTTCATATGTATTCATCCTTTCTTTATTTTAATATCCGCAAAAATACCAACCTGCGGAAGAATAATTCGTTCCGGCCCATGTTATTCCGGTTGTCGTTTTTCCCGTAACGGATACCGTTTGAATTCCGTGGGATGAATAAACAATGGGGGTTCCCGCTATTGAATAGGTTGTATCTTTGAACGGCTTTAAAAATGTTAAGGAAGCCGTTGATCCGTTAATGGTATATCCTTGTTCTATCCAACCGTCAGACCAAATACGATACCAATTGTTGTCGCTTTTGTAACATTCGATAACGCAGGCCGGCCGTGTTTCCGATATGTTGTCGTATTCGCTGGCCCATAACGATACTCCTCGTACGCTTTTGGACGCATAATCCGTTTTATTCGCTTTGCCGTCCAATAATTCGGCCGCTTCTTGTTTTGATATTTCCGCGCATTGGGCGGATGTCGCCGCTTCTTGAGCTTTTTTGTTTGCATCTTGAGCGTTTTGTGCCGTTGTCGCCGCATGCTTTGCTGCATCGGAAACGGCTTGTCGTATCGCGGGGATCAGACTTGCCGCATCCGTGTCGTCAAAGATGTCCACCGTTACCGCCCGTTCCGCCTGTTCTTTCAGTTGCTGCACCTGCATCGTCAATTTGTCGAAATTGCGTTCCAGTGTTTCGGCCGATAAAATTTCGTTTTCCCTATAGTCCGTTTCCTGAGTGAAAGGGATGGATCGCATAATCACAATATGTGTATTTTCAACGGGTGCCGTTTCAAAAATCATGTTCCCTTCGGAAATCGTCCAGTTTGTCAGCTCCGATTGAATATCGTTCAGCCGCTGATAAACCTTTAAATGGTCGCGATCCAAAAAAGGAAAGGGAATTGCAAAGCTTGTCGCGATTCCGTTTCCGATATAACTCACTTTGTTTGTTGATGTGCTTACTGTCATTTTCGCCTCAAATAAAAAAAGCAGGGATGCTTCCCTGCTTGACCATAAATACATTTTTTCAATGTAAAACAAATTGTGATTATTTTTATAAAAATGTCAAGTGTTTTGTTTTTTATTGTTCTTTCGAAGGCGGGTTTATAAAAAAGTTTCGCTCGGAATATAATAAAGATAAAGAATCTTGCGTCAGAGCGGTTCGTGTTTTAAACTGACGAAAACTTTTTAACGGAGCGTTTGACTTATGGAATTAACGGCAGATCAAAAACGGGAAATTGACGAATTAACCACTGCGGCGTACACGACGAAACGTCCGACGGTTCCCGCGTTTGAAGAAATACTTTACAAACCTTTTCCCGTTTTGGATCACGGTTTTGTCCGCGTCGTCGATTATATGGGCGACGATTCGGCGATCGTGCAGGCCGCGCGCGTTTCTTACGGTCGCGGAACGAAGCAGACTTCTCAGGATAAAGGACTGATCAACTATTTGATGCGTCATCGCCACACGTCGCCGTTTGAAATGTGCGAAATCAAATTGCATGTCAAACTGCCGATTTTCGTCGCGCGTCATTGGGTGCGTCACAGAACTGCCAGCATTAACGAATATTCGGCGCGTTATTCCATTCTTGATCGCGAATTTTATTTCCCGAAATTTGAAGATATGGCTGCGCAATCCACGCAAAATCATCAGGGGCGCGGTGAAACACTGTCGATGACGGAAGCTGAAGAAGTCTTTAATATTTTAAAAACAGACGCTTTGAAATGCTATGACGATTATGAATATATGTTGAATGAAAATCCGGACGGGACGCGTAAAGATGAAAATCGCAAAGGGTTGGCCAGAGAGTTGGCGCGTATGAATTTGCCGGTCAGCGTATATACGCAATGGTATTGGAAAACGGATTTGCACAACCTGTTTCATTTTTTGTCTTTGCGAGCCGAATCGCATGCTCAAAAAGAAATTCGTGATTATGCAAACGTGATCTTGGACATGTGCCGCAAATGGGTGCCGTTGGCAACGGAAGCGTTTGAAGAACACCGTTTGGGCGGAACTCATTTGTCCAAAAAAGGATTGGATGCCGTTCGCCGGATGATCAAAGGCGAAACCGTTGATCGGGAAAATTCCGGATTGATGAAAGGCGAATGGAACGAATTAAAAACAGTTTTGGGAATCGGGGATTAAGAATATGGCTGAAAATAAAAGCCCTTGGGGCAATTCAAACGATGATGATCAAAATCCGTGGGAACCGCGTCAGGACGATCTGCCGCCTGATGTCGAAGTCTTGTTGCGTAAAAGTCAGGATAAAGTCCGTCGAATGATGGGCGGAAGAAAAAACAAGGGCGGTTTTAATTTCAAAAGCTTGTGGGGAATCGCCGCTGTTGTCGTTTTATTGTGGGCTTTGACAGGTTTTTATCAGGTCCAACCGCAGGAACAAGGGGTGGTTTTGCGTTTTGGCAAATATGCTTATACAACGGCTCCGGGATTGCATTATCATTTGCCGTATCCGATCGAATCCGTCTTGACGCCGAACGTATCGCGTGAAAATCGTATCGAAATCGGATTTTTTTCCGAACCCGTTCGCCGCGCAAGAGGTGTCCCCGTCCGTAACATCCATGCAGAAAATATCGCTTTGACAGGGGATGAAAACATCGTCGAAGTTAACTTTACCGTAACGTGGAAGGTCAAAAACGCCGGTGATTACCTGTTTAACGTTCGCGACCCCGAAGCGACAGTCCGGACCGCCGCCGAAAGTGCCATGCGCGATTCGATCGGGGTGACGCCGATTATGGAAATCATTGCAGACGACCGTAAAGGCGTTCAGGAACGTGCGGAAAAAACACTGCAAGGTTTGTTGGATAAATATCAAACGGGGATCGCCGTAACGTCCGTTCAACTGACAAAAGCCGATGCTCCGACGCAAGTG
>JAZNBT010000114.1:0-7208 GCA_045587165.1 Alphaproteobacteria bacterium
CCTACAGAGGGGTTCAACGTATACTTAACCGCTTGCAGAGTCAAGAGTTTGACGCAGAAATTTTGCTTTTTTTTATAACGACAAAACATATCGAGGGAAAATCGATTATTTTGATTAAAACAATTCCGCGTTTTACGAAAACGTCGGAAAAAATCTTTCTTGAAAGCTCCCCCGCCTGACGGTATTCTGTTTTCGTATCGACGGCATCGGGTCGTCGATAAAGTGCCTTAGCGGGTGCGGAGTCCTAGAAAAACTCTTCAGCTATACCGGTGCAGAGATGCGCCGTCATCTGTTTTGCCTATGGCAAAAACGGAAAATATCCCCGACGTCTTTATTGATGGTTCGGGGAGCTTTTGACGTATGTTCAGAAACCCCGATTTGTATCGAAAGGTTTTAAAGGTCAAAAGGATCAAGTATAGCTGATTTTTTCTACTCCCCGACCGCCGAAAGGCGGTCTTTTTTTTGAACGCGGGGTATTTTGTTATGGCTTTTACATTCGGAAAATTAGCAAAAAATATCATTAAACTATCGTCTGTTTCTGTTGATGCTGCACAAAAAGCGACATTTTATGTGGCCGTTAATTTTGTAAATAACACTAAAACAAAAAAGTCGCTTCAAAAGGTAAGCAATCAAATATCGTCAACAATAGAAGAAATATCTGTTCCCGTATCTGATTTTGCAGAAACCGCTATTGATGGAACAATCGTTTTAGCGGGTGACGCTACAGGATTGGCCGCTAAAAAAGTATGCGAGTTTTGCGACGCTTCTCCGGATGTTGTTGAAACAGCCGAAAAATATGGAAAGTTTGTTGGAAAAGCCGCAGTCGGATTTGCAATCGGCAATATAGCCGCCGTTGGAGTCGTATCGTCCTTGTCTGCGACGGGAACAGTAGGTGCGGCGGCGACCACAAGCGGATTAGCGGCGTTAGGAGGCGGTATGCAAGCAGGAATAACGGCAACAAACGCAATAACAGCGGCGACAACTTTATGTGCCGCACTTACCTCAAAAGATAAAGATAACAACAAATTACCGACAACAGAAAATTATCAGGCGATTGAAAATCATAGCGAAGGGGAAAAATAAGATGTTTTGTTCAAATTGCGGAAAAGAAATCCGCCAAGGCGCAAATTTTTGCATGCATTGCGGAAACGCTGTTAATGATATAAAAAATGATTTTAACAATAAAAAAAACAATAAAACATTCAATGACGACATTGTGTTCGCAGAAAACGATATATACGATGAGTACTCAAACTGCGAAAACGGAATTGTCAGCTTCCAGAAAATGTTCAGAAAGTTTTTTTCAAAAGAAATTAAAGAATATTTTTCTTTTGACGGAACGTATTCCAGATTGGAATATTTCTATTCGCAAGTGATTATTTATATCGCTCTTTGTGCGGTAATTGTTCCGTTTACAGCCGCGCCGGAGCTTTATGTCGTTGTTGCCGTTCCTGTATTTGTGGCTTTTGTTTGGTTGCTGTCCGCTTCGTATGTAAAACGGTTGAAAGATATCGGTGTTTCATTATGGGTAATGCTGATACCGCCGATTTGCGGTTTATTTATAAAGGGGGATGAATACGGCGATGGAGGAGCTGTATTAGGATGGTTTATTCTTAGTATTTATCAGTTGTTTGTATTTTTTTCAGTTGGACTAAAGTTTCAAAATGAAGAAGAACTTGAAAAAACGTTTGAAGAGATAAAAACGGATGTCAAATATGCACTTCGAGACGCCGTTAAATTTGGATGTGCTGCCGCTGGTGCTACACTAATCATCACGTTTTTTGCGGCTCTTCTTCTTTCTCTTCAATAAAAAAGGAGCCGAAGCCCCTTTTTTATTGTCCGATAATCTTTTTCAGCTTTTCCGCAACTTCATCGACCTTGCCAGTACCGTCAATCGTTTCCAGCAATCCCTCATGCTGATAGTACGGTAAAACAGGCGTCGTCATCATGCGATAAGTCTTTAACCGATCGACAACCGTCTGCCAGTTATCGTCTTGACGGCGCAAAAAATTCGATCCGCCGCAATCGTCGCACTTGCCGAATACTTTCGTCGGTTTCAACGTGTCGTGATACATCGCACCGCAATCCGCGCAGGAAAAACGTCCGATAATGCGCTGAATGATCATATCGTCGGGAACTTGTATCTCGATAACATGATCCAACCGGCGCCCTTTTTCAAACAACAGCTCATCCAAAGCTTTCGCTTGCGGCAACGTTCTCGGAAAACCGTCCAAAATGAAGCCTTCCTTACAATCGGCTTCGTCCAAACGTTCGGAAATAATCGAAATTATCATTTCATCCGGAACGAAATTTCCCTTATCGATCAGGGCTTTTGCTTTCAGACCGATTTCCGTTCCGGCACGTCCCGCGTTGCGCAACATTTCTCCGGTGGATAAATGCGGTATGTGTAAACGATCACGCAGCAAACGCGCCTGTGTTCCTTTGCCGCCCCCCGGAGGAGCCATCAAAACAAGGTGTTTGCCGTTGCTGATCACTTCAGACGTCCTTTAAGCTTCGCTTTACGCATTAAACCTTCATACTGATGAGCGATTAAATGCGACTGTATCTGCGTTGCAAAATCCATTGTCACGGACACAACGATCAACAACGTCGTTCCGCCTAAAACAAAAGGAACGGAATACTTTGCGATCATAATTTCAGGGAAACAGCAAATAGCCGTTAAATACAAAGATCCCAAAACAGTCAGACGCGTCAAAACATAATCCAAATATTCCGCCGTGCTTTTACCCGGACGGATACCGGCAATAAAACCGCCGTGACGCTTCAGATTATCCGCCGTTTCTTCAGGATTGAACACAACCGCCGTATAGAAAAACGTAAAGAAGATAATCAAACCGGCATACAACGCCAAATAAAGCGGACGACCGTGCGCCAACATCGTTGACAACGATACGATCCAGTCGGGACTGTTGCCGCTGTTGACCGAAAAATTAACAATCGTCATCGGCAACAACAACAATGAACTGGCAAAGATCGGCGGAATAACACCGGTCGGATTTAATTTCAAAGGCAAATGAGAACTTTCGCTGTTCATCATACGTCCGCCCATCTGACGCTTCGGATACTGAATCAAAATCCGACGCTGAGCGCGTTCAAAAAAGACAACAAAACAGACTAAAGCGACCGCTGTCAAAAGAATTGCGAACAAACCGAATGTCGACAAAGAACCGGCTCTGGCCAATTCGAACGTTTGTGCCAACCCCATCGGAATACCGGCAACAATACCGGCCGTAATAATCAAGGACGAACCGTTCCCGACACCGCGAGCCGTAATCTGATCACCCAACCAAACGATAAACATCGTACCGCCCAGCAAAGACACAACCGTCGTAAAGCGGAACCACTGCCCCGGATACAACACGGCCGACGTTCCGGCGGATCCGACCATGGCTTCCAACCCGACAGCCAGACCATACGCCTGAACAATTGTAATCAATACGGTCAAATAACGCGTATACTGATTCATCTTGCGCTGTCCGGCTTCCCCTTCTTTTTTCAAGGCGATCAAAGAAGGCAAAACGGATGCAGCCAATTGAATAATGATTGACGCCGAAATATACGGCATAATATTCAAAGCAAATAACGTCATACGGGATAAAGCGCCCCCCGTAAACATGTTAAACATTCCCAAAATACCGCCGGCCTGTCTGGTAAAAATATCTTCCAGAACGGTTGCGTTAATGCCCGGCAGAGGAATAAAGGTACCTATACGGTAAACAATCATAGCCCCCAATGTAAAAAGCAGACGTTTTTGAAGGTCTGTCGCTTTTGAAAAAGTTTCCCAACCTAATCCGGTCGCCATCTTATCTGTTTGAGAAGCCATCTTTTTTCTTTCAATAAAAATAAAAATTAAACGCGCAAAAGAGGGTTTCCCCTCTTTTGCAACTTATATATTCTATTATTCGGCAATAATAACCTGGCCGCCGACTTTTTCGACAGCCGCTTTGGCAGCAGCGGTAGAACCGGCAACCTTAATGGTTACTTTCGCCGTCAGTTCGCCGTTTCCGAGCAGACGCAAACCGTCCAAGCTCTGTTTCAAAACGCCGGCCTGACACAAAACGTCGGCATTGATTTCTTTGGAAGCATCAATAACGCCCTTATCAATCGCAGCCTGCAAACGACCCAAATTGATTTCCGCATACTTGTTTGCGAAAATATTATTGAAGCCGCGCTTGGGCAAACGACGATAAAGCGGCATCTGACCGCCTTCGAAACCGTTAATTGCCACGCCTGTACGAGCCGTCTGACCTTTTCCGCCGCGACCGCCGGTTTTGCCTTTGCCACTGCCGATACCACGGCAAATGCGCATACGACCCTTGCGGGCGCCGTCGTTATCACGAATTTCATTCAGTTTCATTTTTTTAACTCGCTTTATGTTAATCGGTGTGTGTTGTCCGAAAATCGGGCAACACACAATCCGCTTATTCTTCAACCACAGTTACCAGGTGGGCAACTTTTGTGATCATACCGCGTACGGCAGGAGTATCCTGCAGCACTTTTTCAGCATTCATCTTTTTCAGGCCCAACCCCAACATCGTAGCGCGCTGAACTTTCGTTGCGCCGATAATGCTGGCTGTCTGCTTGACCTTAATTGTTTTTGCTGTTTTAGCCATTACCTTACTCCTTTACAGCAGCTGCATTCGCACCGTCGCGAGCAGCGACAACGTCGCCGACTTTCTTACCGCGCTTGGCAGCAATCATACGAGGAGAGTTAACCGTTTTCAAAGCCGCAAACGTTGCTTTAATCATGTTGTGCGGGTTCTGAGAACCGATCGACTTTGCAACGATATCCTGAATGCCCATTGTTTCAAAAACAGCGCGCATCGGACCGCCGGCGATGATTCCCGTACCGGCGGGGGCTGTTCTTAAAACAACTTCACCGGCACCGAATCTGCCGCGAACATCATGATGCAACGTCCGTCCTTCGCGCAAAGGAATACGGATCATTTCGCGTTTTGCTTTTTCCGTCGCTTTGCGAATCGCTTCGGGAACTTCACGAGCCTTGCCGGAAGCAAATCCGACACGACCGCGCTGATCACCGACGACGACCAAAGCGGCAAAAGCCATACGACGACCGCCTTTAACAGTCTTCGCTACGCGATTGACATACACGAGCTTATCAACAATTTCATCCATTTCGCGATCGCGTTCGGTGCGCAGATCCGCGCGTTCCCGATCGTTTTCACGTTCTTTTTCGCCGCCACGACGGCGTTCTGTATTAGGTGTGCGTGCCATATTACCTTTTCCTTTAGAATGACAAACCAGCTTCACGAGCTGCTTCCGCCAAAGCCTTCACACGACCGTGATAAACATATCCGCCGCGGTCAAAGCAAACTTCTTTGACTCCGGCTGCCAGAGCACGTTCCGCAATCAGCTTGCCGACAACGGCAGCGGCTGCAACTGTGGCACCATTTTTAACAGAAGACTTGACTTCTTTTTCCACCGTAGAAGCGGCGGCTAAAGTTTTGCCTTCTTTGTCGTCAATAACCTGCCCGTAAATATGCTGCCCCGAACGAAATACGGATAAACGCAAACGTCCGGCGGATTTACGCCGCAGGGAAGCACGGGTACGGATACGACGGCCTTCAAATTGTAATCTTGCCTTACTCATTTTCCTTCCCTCTTACTTCTTCTTACCTTCTTTACGCAGGATGTATTCACCCTCGTATTTAATGCCTTTTCCCTTGTACGGTTCGGGCGGGCGTTTTGCGCGGATAACCGCGGCAAACTGTCCGACAACCTGCTTGTCAATACCGGAAATTTCAACATTCGTCGGTGTAGCACACGCAACTTTCAATCCGGCGGGAATTTCAAAATCGACATCATGGCTGAATCCCAAGTTCAATTTCAGAATTTTACCCTGAACCTGAGCTTTGTAACCGACACCGTTAATTTCCAACTTTTTGGAAAAACCTTCGCTGACGCCTTTGACCAAATTGTTCAAACGGGCGCGCGTCGTTCCCCAAGAAGAACGGTTAATTCCGGTTTCGGATTTACGCGGAGCAACCCACAATTTGTCGGCTTCCAGCTTCAGATCAACATCATCGGCAGCCGTATATTCCAATTCACCCAATTTCCCTTTGACTTTTACCTGCTGACCTTTCAGATCAACCGTAACGCCGGCGGGAACAATGACGGGGTATTTACCAACACGTGACATGTTTTTATTCCCCCTTCTTAGAATACTTTGCACAAAACTTCGCCGCCGACATTGGCTGCGCGAGCTTCGTGATCAGACATGACACCCTGCGGTGTCGACAAAACGGAAATACCCAACCCGTTATAGAACTTCTGCAAGTCCTTAACACGGGAATAAACACGACGCCCCGGTGTAGAAACGCGAGAAATTTCGCTGATAACCGGACGGCCTTCATAATATTTCAGTTCAACTTTAATTTCGTCAATGCCTTTGCGGACGTTAACCCGAGAATAACCACGGATAAAACCTTCACGCTTTAAAACGTCCAAAACGTTTTCACGCAACTTGGACGCCGGCACCGTAATGTCGCTCTTACGAGCCTGCTGACCGTTACGAATACGGGTCAGCATATCTCCCAACGGATCGGAAAATGACATGGTAGTATCTCCTTACCTAACTTGATGTTACCAACTAGACTTAACCATGCCGGGAATCTGACCGCAAGAGGCCAAATCCCTCAACACAACACGAGACAGCTTGAACTTGCGATAGTTACCGCGAGAACGACCTGTCAGTTCACAACGCAAATGAACACGGGTGAAGGAAGAATTGCGCGGCAATTCAGCTAACTTCAACACGGCGTCAAAGCGTTCTTCTTCAGAAACAGAGCGATCTTTGATCTTTGCTTTAAGAGCGTCACGACGAGCTTTGTATTGTTTAGCCAGACGTTCACGTTTCTTATTGCGTTCAACAGCACTTGTTTTTGCCATATTTTTCTACTCCAATCGCTCTAGTTTTTCGCAAACGGCATATCAAAACCGGATAACAAAGCTTTCGCTTCCTTATCGGTTTTTGCCGTCGTGCAGAATACTATATCCAAACCACGGATTCTATCAACAGAATCATAATCGATTTCCAAGAAAACGATTTGTTCCTTTAAACCCATAGCATAGTTTCCTTTGCCGTCAAAGCTTTTATTTGAAATTCCACGGAAGTCGCGAACACGCGGCAGAGCCATCGTGACCAAACGATCCAGAAATTCATACAT
>JAZNBT010000115.1:0-17142 GCA_045587165.1 Alphaproteobacteria bacterium
CCTCCGACTTATCACCGTACCAACCGTCTAATATGACGGTAACATCAATGTTTAAAATGTCGCCGGAAACCAGTTTGCGCGGTCCGGGAATGCCGTGGCAAATCACATGGTTTAAAGAAATGCAGACGGATTTGGGATAGCCTCTGTATCCCAAACAAGCAGAAACGCCGCCGTTGGCCAGAATAAAATCGTTGCACAAAGTATCCAGTTCTTCCGTCGTAATGCCGGGCTGAACATAAGGGGTTATCATGTCCAACGTTTCGGCGGCCAGTTTGCCTGCGCGGCGCATGCCTTCGTAATCTTCGGGGGAATGAATGATAATTTCTTCTTTTGCCATTAATTTTTCTCACTTTATTGAAATGTAAAGGGCAGGCGGGCGGTAATCCAGATGCCCTGCAATGAAACACTACAGCCGCAACAGATAATTTCCAAGCCTTTATCATGTAATTCTTTTAATTTTACCAGATATTGCGCGTCCATGTTCCATTGCGCACGTATGCCGATACAGTCGATTCGTTGTGCCAACAAAACCAAAACGGCGCGTTCTCCTGCTTGTAAGGCTGCGGACAGCTGTTTAAGTGTATGATGATTGACGATGTCTATGCCGTCGGGAAAAATCAGTTCCGCCCCGCTTTTCTGATAGGCAGGGGCTATGGCCACTTTACAAACCGGAAAGCCGCTGTTTTCCTCCGGTGTCAAGATCAAGTCCAAATAAGATGAAGGTGTTTGCGGTTTTGTGTCTTCGATTTTTGCATAGCCGTATAATTCGTAAAGAGTGTTGTTCATAATGGCTTCAATGACCAGATCTTTTTGTCTGTCGATATTTACGCCGACCATTGTCCCGTTGACGACCGCCGTTTCCCAAACAAATTGCAGTCGGCGAAATTCCTGATTGCGATAAGACAGATAAATTTCCGTTTTCGGATCGCACAGCGAAGTCATTCGCGTTGTGTTGGAACAAAAAACCGTTGCCGTTTCACCTGTTTCCAGATGAACATCTGCCAGAACCTTGGAATATCGTTTGATCAAAAAAGCTTTGTATAAAGGTGACAGAAAGTCCATATCTTTATTCTTTTCGTGTTTTTAACATGTTTTTTTTGTTCAAAAACATGGTATGCTTGCCATGGCAAGTTTAAGGGATTGTCTTTTAAAGGTCAAAATGAATGAATGTTTTTTTTAAAATAATGTTTTTTGTTTTTGTTTTCGTCGGTACCGCAGAACCGTCTTTGGCCGAAACATCGGCGGTGGATCCGAATATGCCGGCACCGGAATCGCCGATTAAACTGCGAATCCCTCATTCCAACAGAACCAAGGCAAATTTGTTGGATGCCGTGATTGATTTTGCTTTGACCCAGTATTTTAAGCTGTTTAAAAACGCAACCATTTCGTATGATTTTTTTGAAATAGATACGAATTACGATCTGAATTTTACCAACTTTTCCATTAAACTGCATCAACCGTCTTTAAACGGCACGATATCCGCGCCGAAAATCAAAGTCAATTTTAAGGAATTTTTGGCCTTTATCAAAGGGGACGGATTGGTTTTGCCCAGAATTGAAATAACAAAACCGTCTGTTGATTTGACGTTGGTTGAAAAAAACGGAGAAACGGAAAAAAAACGGTCATTGAAATCTGCGGCGGATAAGATCATGCTTGAAAAAATTTATCCGACGGTTTCAAAACGTCAGCATTATAGAATAGTGGAGTTGAAAGTTGAATCCATGTCCGGCGTAAAAATTTCTGTTACTTTGTCGAATCCCAAGGAAAAATATGCTGTTTCTCAAGTAGTGATGAAGGATGTTTTGTTGCCGGAGAAGATAAAAAATTTAACATTTTCTTCGATTGAAGCCGACGGAAAAACGTACACGGATCGTGCGGCGTTTTTACAGGCAATAAGGCAACAGGGCGGTTGATCGGAGAAAATTGCTTGCAGGAGATGGCGTTACAGTTTACAACAGGGAAAACGGATAATGGGATGTGAGGCATGACGGATTCAGATATTCTTTCTCTTTCTTCGGGCGATTTTTGTGCCGCGGTCAGTCCGCTCGCGGGCGGATCCGTGTTGTATTGGCGTCGGGGAAACGATGATTTGTTGCGTTCCGCGTTAAACGGAGCTGTTGATCGTCGAGCCGCCGATGAAACGGCAATGTTTCCTTTAGTGCCGTATTCCAACAGAATTCGCGGAGGATATTTTATTTATTGGGGAATCCGCCGAACCGTTCCTAAAAATCATCCCGTCGTGGCCGATCCTTTGCATGGCGAAGGATGGCAAAGAGAATGGTCCGTTGTTCGCCGGTCTCCTGACGAGGCCGTCATAGCCTTTGAACATAATGGCAAAAGCGGTTTTCCGTTTGCATACGCAGCCGAACAAAGCTTTAAAGTGGATGGTAATCGTTTTATCGTTTCGTTGACCTTGACGAACAAGGGCGGTATTCCGATGCCGTGCGGACTGGGGTGGCATCCCTTTTTTCCAAAAGACGACGATACGACGATAACGTTTAAAAATAAAAACGTCTGGGCGCATGAAAGCGCTCCGCCGCGAGAACGCCCGATCAAAACCCCGCCCGAATGGCAGTTTGATAAAGGACTGAAAATTTCGGAATTGGAATTGGATACGTGTTTCGGCGGTTTTGACGGCAAAGCTGAAATCGTATGGCCGTCGCGCGGACGCAAAATCAATATGACGGCTTACAGCGATTTCGGTCATGTCGTTGTTTGGTCGCCTGCAGGGGAAAATTTCTTCTGCGTCGAACCGGTGACAAATGCGACGGATGCTTTTAATCTGGCATCTCGAGGTATTGCCGGTACGGGTATTAAAACGTTGGAACCGGACGAAAGTCTGACGGAAACGATTACTTTAACGTTGTCCGATCTTTAAAAAGTTTACATGACAAAAGGATTCGAAGAATGAAACGTTCTCATTTTACTAAAATCGTTTCAACGCTTGGCCCTGCCTCGAATACGCCGGAAACTATCAAGGCGTTGGCAATGGCCGGAGTTAATGTTTTTCGATTGAATTTTTCCCATGGCAGTCATGACGATCATCGTAAGAATGTTGAATATATCCGTGCCGCAGAAAAAGAAATCGGACGTCCTTTGGCGATTCTATGCGATATGCAAGGGCCGAAACTGAGAATCGGTATTTTTAAAGACGGTTCCGTTACGTTGAACGCCGGCGATAAATTCCGTTTGGATATGTCTCCGCAATCTGGTGATGAAAACCGCGTTTGCCTACCTCATCCTGAGATATTTCAGGCAATGGAAAAGGGAATGGATTTGTTGTTAAACGACGGTCTTGTGCGTTTGCGTGTCGATGATTTCGGTAAGGATTTCGCCGATACAAGTGTGATTATCGGCGGTCGTTTGTCAAATAAAAAAGGCGTGAACGTTCCCGGTGTGCCGTTGCCGATCGATGCTTTGACCGAAAAGGACAAGCTTGATTTGCAAGCCGCTTTGGATATGGGGGCTGATATTATAGGGTTGTCCTTTGTGCAACGTCCGGAAGATTTGCTGTTGGCTCGTTCCTTGATTAACGACAGAGCCTGGATCGTTTCAAAAATCGAAAAGCCGGCGGCATTGGAAAGGTTGGATGAAATTATTCGCTTGTCCGACGGAATTATGGTCGCACGCGGTGATTTGGGGGTTGAAGTCCCGCCGGAAAAAGTTCCCGTTTTACAGAAAAAAATCATTCGAGCTTGTCGCAAAGGGGGCAAGCCGGTGATCGTTGCGACACAAATGTTGGAATCCATGGTGTCGAATCCGACTCCGACCAGAGCGGAAGCGTCTGACGTCGCAACGGCCGTTTTTGATGCGGCTGATGCGGTGATGTTGTCGGCTGAAACAGCGGCAGGATCTTATCCTGTCGAAGCGGTTACGCTGATGAATAAAATCATTATGGAAACGGAATCACATGATATGTATCGCAAGTACTTGGATGCCGCCCGTTTGCCGCCCGAGCAAACGCCGGAAAGCGCCATTACGGTTGCCGCCCGTGTGACGGCGGAAGCTTTAAGCGATGCAACGGCGATTGTTTCGTATACGATCAGCGGGGCGACTGCTGGCCGTGTTTCCCGTGAACGCCCCTACATTCCCATTATGTGCATGACGCCGGAAATGTCAGTCGCCAGAAAAATGAGCTTGTGTTGGGGGGTCGAAAGTGTCGTTTGCGATCGGCAAACGTTATTGGTTGATGTCGCCGCTCAGGCGTCAGGATATTGCCGGCGTTTGTTTGATTCTCAACCGGGGGAAAAAATCATTATGACGGCCGGACTGCCGTTTAATGTAAAAGGGAATACAAATCTTTTGCATATTTTTCCGGTTATCGACGCGCCGCAAAATATCGCATGACGATAAAAAGAGGACTTTTTTAAAAGCCCTCTTTTTTTTAACCGTTTACATCGTATAAACGGACGGTTATCATATAACTTCTTTTTATTTAAGTTTTAGGAGTTTTGTTAATGAAAGTCGTTATTGCATTAGGCGGAAACGCTCTGTTGCGCCGCGGTGAACGCGCCGACGCCGATGTCCAGATGGCAAATGTGCGGATAGCCGCCAAAGCTGTCGCCGAAATCGCAAAAGAACATAATGTCGTTTTAACGCACGGCAACGGTCCGCAAGTCGGATTGTTGGCTTTGCAGGCGGATGCTTATAAAGATGTGACACCGTATCCGTTCGATGTTTTGGGCGCGGAATCCCAAGGGATGATCGGCTATATGGTAGCTCAGTGCGTCGGTAACGATTTGCCGGATCGTCAGGTTGTTAATATTATTACGCAGACCGAAGTCGATCCGAACGATCCCGCTTATTCTGATCCCAGAAAATTCGTCGGTCCCGTGTATGATAAAGAAACAGCTGAAAAATTGGCCGCCGAACGTGGTTGGACCGTTGCCGCCGACGGAAAGTATTTCCGTCGTGTCGTGCCGTCGCCTCAGCCCAAAAAGATCGTTGAAATCGATACGATCCGTCAGTTGGTTGATTCCGGCGCCATGGTAATTGCCTCCGGCGGCGGCGGTATACCCGTCGTTCGCAATGCACAGGGCAAGCTTGAAGGCAGCGAGGCCGTTATCGATAAGGATATGTCCGCTTCGATTATGGCTGCCGAGTTGGATGCCGATGCATTGTTGATTTTGACGGACGCTCCGTCCATCGCTTTGGATTGGGGGACGCCCGATCAAAAGGAAATTAAAGAAGTTTCGCCAGAAAAATTGCAGGAATACAACTTCGCCAAAGGATCCATGGGACCGAAAGTCGATGCTGTTTGCCGTTTTGCCAATACGGGTAAAGGTTTCGGTGCCGTCGGCCGGTTGGAAGACGCTTTGGATATTTTGAACGGCAAGGCCGGAACGATTATCCGCAAAGATGCCGAATTTAAATTGTACTGATAAGAAAGAAGCCTTCTTCGGAAGGCTTCTTTCTTTATAGAAAAAGCAGGGTTTTTAAACCCTGCTTTGATATTTGGTCGTTCCCACGATTTTTACACCGTATCTACTCTTTGAGAGAGAGTTGCTTTACCTTAAGCTAGGGAACGATAAGTTTTATACTCTCTATATTTTTAATATAGCAAATGCCGTTTTTTTTTGCAAGCTTTTTTTAGGCAAAGAAATTTCTTTATTTTCTTAACTGAGGATGTTGATGGCCTCCTGAGTCATTTCGTTTGTCGTCGTGAACGTTTTTACGTTGCTGGAATAGGCTCGCTGGGTAACGATCATATTTGTAAATTCCTCTTCCAGAGTTACGTTTGACGTTTCGATCTTGCCGCCTTGAATGGTTGTTTCCGTTTTTGTGTTTTGCAGATCAACGACTTCCAGATTTCCGGCGTTGTTATTATATGCAAACATGTTTCCGGATACGGCTTCCATCATGTTGGGGACTTGTACCTGCGCCAAGGCGACTTTGCAGACAGGAATGCTGCAGCCGTTGCTGTATGTTGCGTTTAATACGCCTTTTTCGTCCCATGTCGTATTGACGAGAGTTCCGAAACCTTTGCCGTCCTGAGCCAATACCTCGCCGTTTAACGTGTTTGCGTATTGAGTGAAGTGTTGCATGTCCAACGTTACGGAACTGTTTGTTCCGTCATCCCATGTGATTTGCAAGGAGGTTGACGGAATCGGCGAAGTCAGTTTGGCGTTTTCGTCAAAGATGACCTTTATCGGTTCCGATTTGACGGACGCTCCGTCGATTTCGATCGTTACCGACCAAGTGTTGGCATCATGCTGCGGCGTCCATTTCATCATCATGTTGTGTTGAGCGTATTTGTTGTCATAAATAGGGAATTTTAACAGCTGAGTTTCCGTCGCGGCCGAATCGATGTTTCCTTTAAATGACATCTCGGTTGTTTTGTGTCCGGGATAATATTCCATGGGGGAAATAATTACCGGTTCCAACGAGGAAGAAAATGCCTCGCTGTCATTGTTGTAATTCCATCCCATGACATAATATCCCGACGCATTTGTAAAATATGCCGCCGGCGAAGATTGTGTTATGACGCCGCTTTCCGTCGGTCTGTAGTAAGTGACCGTCTGCGGTTTATATCCTTGGGGCGGAACGGATGTCGCCTGAAAATCCCCCGCACGGGAATACAGGGTTTGGTTCTGTCCTTCGACAATAAAGAAGCCTTGGCCGCTGATGCCCAAATCGTAAATGCTGTTTGTTGTGCTGAGAATGCCCGCAACGTCAACCATACGTCTGTCTACGTTTCCTGCGGAAAAGAAGTGGGAGTCCGTGCCGATTTCGTTAAATTTGCTCATTTGCGTTTCAAAACGCGCTTCCACTTTTTTGTAGCCGACCGTATTGACGTTCGCAATGTTTGCGCTGATCTGTTCCAAAGCGTGCGATTGGGATGTCATCCCCATGGTGCTGGTGACAAAACTGCCTAAAGCCATCGCATTACTCCTTTATAAAATGATCGTTTCGTCGTGTTAAATGCAATATTTATGCCAAAAAAATAGTTCAATCGAGTGATTTTATTGCGGCGGTGAGAATTTAATGGTATAAAAATCAAGAATTTAATGGTATAAATTTAAAATGTTTTTGTTTGCGGAAGGATTTTAATGCGCCGGATTTTAGTTATAAACGGTCCGAATTTGAATATGTTGGGGACCAGACAGCCGGAAATTTACGGGGCTGATACGTTGGCGGATATCGAAGCCGCCTGCCGGAAAAAAGCATCGGATTTGCAGTTGGAAATCGATTTTTTTCAAAGCAATCACGAAGGGGCTCTTGTCGACGCCATTCAGCAGGCGCGGGGGGCTTTCGACGCGATAGTGATCAATCCGGCTGCTTATTCGCATACTTCCGTTGCCGTTATGGACGCTTTGCTTGCCTGTGATCTGCCGGTGGTGGAGGTCCATTTGTCCAATATCCATAAACGCGACGAATTCCGTCATCATTCTTATGTTTCCAAGGTGGCGGACGGTGTGATTTGCGGTTTTGGAAAGCAAGGGTATTTATTGGCGTTAGAGGCCGCGGCCTCTCTTATCAAGTAGGGAATCTATCTATGTCAAAATCTACGTATGATACAACTTTGGTTGAAGATTTAGCTAAGCTGATCAACGAACACGAGCTGGCTGAAATTGAATACGATACGGAAGGGTTGCGTCTGCGCATTACGCGTGTGCCGTCCGCGGGATTTGTCGCTGCTGCGGCTCCTGTCGCCGCTCCCGTTTCCGCGCCTGCCTCCGTCGCCGTCAGTGCCGCTCCCGCATCTTCGGTCGAACCCGAAATAAAGGGTGAGGCGGTCAAGTCGCCGATGGTCGGTGTCGTTTATACGGCTCCGGAACCCAATGCCGCGCCGTATGTTTCCGTCGGAGATACCGTGTCCGCGGATCAGACGTTGTTTTTGGTCGAAGCGATGAAAACCTTTAATCCGGTGAAAGCTCCCAGATCCGGAAAGGTCGTTCAGATTTTGGTTAGCGATCGTTCTCCTGTCGAATATGACCAGCCTTTGTTGATTTTGGAATAAACATGTTTGAAAAGATTTTAATCGCAAACCGAGGCGAGATTGCTCTGCGTATTCACAGGGCTTGCCGCGAAATGGGCATAAAAACGGTTGCCGTTCATTCAACCGCCGATGCCGATGCCATGCATGTCCGTATGGCCGATGAAGCTATTTGCATCGGTCCGGCTGCAGGTAAGGATTCTTACTTAAACAAGGCTGCAATTATTACGGCGGCTTTGATTTCCGGAGCGGACGCCATTCACCCCGGATACGGCTTTTTGTCCGAAAACGCCGACTTTGCCGAAATGGTTGAAGAACATGGTTTGACTTGGATCGGGCCGACACCCGACATGATTCGAAAAATGGGCGATAAAATTACGGCTAAGCGTGCGGCGATCGATTCCGGTTTGCCCGTCGTCCCTGGTTCCGACGGGGCGGTCGATACGGTCGAGGACGCCTTGACTGTTTCCGCCGAAATGGGGTATCCCGTTTTAATTAAGGCAACGGCCGGCGGCGGCGGAAAAGGAATGCGTATCGCGCGTAACGCCGACGAACTGCCCGAAGCTTATACGCAGGCCAGAGCCGAAGCCAAAGCCTCTTTTACCAGTGACGAAGTGTACATTGAAAAGTATCTGGAAAATCCGCGTCATGTCGAAATACAGGTGTTGGCGGACAAGTACGGCAATGTCGTTCATTTGGGAGAACGCGATTGTTCCATGCAGCGTAAAAACCAAAAGGTTTTGGAAGAAACGCCGTGTCCGGCTTTAAATGACGAACAGCGTAAAAAAATAGGAAAAATCGTTACAGATGCGATGAAAAAACTGGGGTACAGCAATGTCGGGACAGTCGAATTTCTGTATGAAAACGGTGAATTCTATTTTATTGAAATGAATACGCGTTTACAGGTGGAACATCCGATTACGGAAATGGTGACGGGGATTGATCTGGTGCGTGAACAAATTCGTGTCGCCAGCGGCGCGCATTTGAATTATACGCAGGACGATATTCATTTCGACGGCCATGCGATCGAATGTCGTATCAATGCCGAAGATCCGTTCACCTTTGTTCCGTTCCCCGGAAAGATTAAGCAGTGGCATGCTTCCGGCGGTTTGTGGACTCGCGTCGATTCGGGAATGTATACGGGGTATACGGTACCGCCTTATTACGACAGCATGATCGCCAAGCTGATCGTTTTCGGAAAAACCAGAAACGGGGCGTTGATGCGTTTGCACCGCGCGATAGACGAATTCGTGATCGAAGGGGTGAAAACGACGTTGCCTTTGCACAAAGAAATCATTTCAACGCCTGATTTCGTGGACGGAAATTACAGTATTCACTGGTTGGAAAAGTTTCTGAAGAACAACGAAGATCAAGGCGATAAGTAATGCGCGGGGCTATTTCGCCTCGGTTGTTGTTGCAAGCTTATGCTTCGGGCATATTCCCGATGGCGGAAAACAAAGAAGATACCTCTGTTTTCTGGGTTGAACCGGAAAACAGGGGTATTTTGCCGTTGGATGCGTTTCATATCCCGCATTCTTTGCGGCGCGTTATTCGTAAAGGTGTTTTTGACGTTCGTTTCGATACGGATTTTCGATCGGTTATGTCGGGATGTGCCGACCGGCCGGAAACATGGATCAATAATCAAATTTTAAACGCTTATTGTACGTTGTTTGATTTAGGCTTTGCTCACAGTGTCGAATGTTGGCAAGACAATGTTCTGGTCGGCGGATTGTATGGTGTTTCCATGGGCGGCGCTTTTTTCGGTGAAAGCATGTTTTCTAAAAAAACGGATGCGTCTAAAGTGGCTTTGTGCCATTTGGTCGAACGGTTGAAAAAAGGCGGTTTCGTTTTGTTGGATACGCAATTCATTACGGCGCATCTGGCTCGTTTCGGGGCGATCGAAATACCTCAATCGGATTATTTAGTCCTTTTGGACAAGGCTCTTGATCTAAAGGCCTGCTTTTAAATTTTTATTTGATCGCTACACTTTCCCTTAACATATAAAGAGGGGAATGCGATGAAAAAGATTTCTACGGATTTAATTGACGGATTGAATAAACAAATTACGGCCGAATTTGAATCGGCGTATTTGTATCTGGCGATGGCCGATTATTTGCACACTCAGAACTTTGACGGAATGGCGTATTGGTTCAAAAAACAGGCTGATGAAGAAAAACGTCACGGTCTTAAAATTAACGATTTTTTGATTGAACGCGGCGTAACGCCGGTCTTAGGCGAAATCAAAGCGCCGAAAAAGGAATGGGACGATATTATTTCTTTGTTTGACGATGCTTATCGGCACGAATGCGCTGTCAGCGATATGATCTATGATTTGGTTGCTCAAGGTATGGAAGACAAGGATTTCGCTTCTTTATCGTTTTTACAGTGGTTTGTCGACGAACAGGTTGAAGAAGAAACGCAGTCTTTGTCCTTATTGAAAAAAGTGCATTTAACGGACGAGGTCGCAGCCGGTTTGATGGTTTTGGATCAGCAAATGGGGGGCAGACGGAATTGATTCTTTAAAAACAAAGCGGGTGATACGACCCGCTTTTTATATGAAAAGAATATTGACTTTATTTCTTCTTTTGGGCAAGAGTCTGATTTTATACATAAGGAGATTGCCCGATGGATATTTTCGAAGCCGGAATGTTAATTTGCTTTGGGGCCAGTTGGCCGGCCGCCGTTTTAAAAACGTATCGAACGAAAAACGTCGGCGGGAAAAGTCTGTTGTTTTTATCGCTGATTTTATTGGGCTATGTTTGCGGCATGATTAACAAGATTACAAACTTCGGCTATAATTATGTTTTCTGGTTATATGTGTTGAACTTTTCGTTGGTCTTTTGCGATTTTGTTTTGTATTTCAGATATCGCAAAAAAGATGTCGGTCAGGCAAAAAAAGATTCGGCCGATAAGGCTGATTAAAAAAACGGCGGGAAAACCTCCCGCCTTTTTTATGCACGTCGGATAATAAACTTTGAAAACAAACCGTTCAGTTCTGCCTGCAATTCCTTGTCGGTGAAAAAGGATGCAATCTCTGCCGCGGAGGGGGGATTCTTTTCCGAAGGATGAGGTCTGTATTCCTGCAACGCATAGGTTGTTACTCCTTTGTCTTTCAATAAACGGGCTAATGTTCGCAATTCGTTTTTTGAAATAACACGAGGATCCAAAGTCGTTCTTGCTTCAAAAGGAATGTTTGACTGAATAAGAATGTCCAAACATTCTTCAACCGTTTCGGCGTTCGATTTCGGAATCCGTTCTTCATATACATCAAATAGCGTTTTTACGTCAAAACCGACCCAGTCGAGCAAAGGTAAAACTTCGCGCAATCGAGCCGCATTTACCCCTGACGTATGCAACCCGACGTCAAATCCCATATCTTTGACGGTTTTCATCGAATCGTATAAATCTTTTTGCGCCAACGGTTCACCGCCTGAAAAAACGATACCGTCCAGCAATCCTTGGCGGGTTTCTAAAAATTCGATAAACGTTTCCCACGAAATAAACGGCGTACCCGAAAAATTACGCAGTTCCGGATTATGGCAGTAAGGGCAGTGTAACGGGCATCCCAGACAAAATAAAACGGCGGCGAGTCTTTCCGGAAAATCAACCGTTGTGAAAGATTCGACGCCGCCGATTATAACAGACATGGACGACTTATTCCGCCGCTATATCCATAAATTTTTCAGTGGCTTTGCGTTCGGAAAAGCACTTGCGTTCCGCATATTCGCTTTTCTTGCCGATGTTAAATTCCGAGACCGGACGAAAATATCCCATCACCCGTGTCCAAACTTCGCAAGGTTGGCGTTCTTCGTCGGAAAGCTGAATATTGGTTTCGTTTGTCATGTTCTCTACTCGCTGTTGGTTTATAAGTTAAAGATAAAATGTTCTTGTTGCCTATGCAAGCCTGCAATTAGCAGGAACAGGCTTGTTGGCGTTTTAGGGCGATAAGCTCTTCATCGCACAACGGGCAATATTTATGTTCGCCCGAAATATATCCGTGTTTGGGACAAATAGAGAATGTAGGTGTCACCGTTACATATGGTATCCGATAATTCTCTAAAACTTTCTTAAGAAGCGCACGGCACGTCTTTGCATCCGAAATACGTTCGCCCATGTACAAGTGCATGACCGTGCCGCCCGTGTACTTTGATTGCAAGGATTCCTGCAAGTTCAATGCCGTAAACGGATCGTCGGTAAAGCCGACCGGCAATTGCGAAGAGTTCGTGTAATACGGGGCTTCTTTAGTGCCGGCTTGTAAAATGTCGGCATAGCGTTTCTGGTCTTCTTTTGCCAGACGATAGGTCGTTCCTTCGGCCGGAGTCGCTTCCAGATTGTACATGCTGCCCGTTTCCTGTTGGAACTCGACCATTTTATTGCGAATGTATTCCAAGAAACGATTCGCCATCTCCTGACCGAACGAATCGGCAATGTTGTGTTCGTCGTTCGTAAAGTTGCGAATCATTTCATTGATACCGTTAACGCCGATCGTCGAAAAATGGTTGCGCAACGTGCCCAAATACCGTTTCGTGAACGGGAATAATCCGGCGTCGATATGGCGCTGAATGACTTTGCGTTTGATTTCCAACGTGGAACGCGCCAAATCCATCAATTCGTCCAGACGGTTGATCAAAGCGGCTTCGTCGCCTTTATACAAATATCCCAAACGGGCGCAGTTCAACGTGACAACCCCGATGGATCCCGTTTGTTCCGCGGAACCGAACAAGCCGTTGCCGCGAGCCAGCAGTTCACGCAAATCCAACTGCAAACGGCAACACATGGAACGAACCTGACCGGGTTTCAGACTGGAATTGATGAAGTTCTGGAAATACGGCAAACCGTATTTGGCCGTCATTTCAAACAATAAATTCGCATTTTCGCTTTCCCATGGAAAATCCGGCGTAATATTGTATGTCGGAATCGGGAACGTAAATAAGCGTCCTTTGGCATCTCCGGCCGTCA
This sequence comes from Alphaproteobacteria bacterium, assembly GCA_045587165.1. Taxonomy (GTDB): domain Bacteria; phylum Pseudomonadota; class Alphaproteobacteria; order CAAGCB01; family CAG-977; genus UBA11549. Next base: position 12,896 of record JAZNBT010000115.1, read on the forward strand.
TAACTTCGATATAGGCGCGGTTGATCATATCCATTTCCGTTTGCAGATCGCCGTAGGTGAAATCCATTTCTTCACCGCCGATGACCGGATTCTGATCGCGCAAATCTTCGGGGCAGACCCAGTCGAACGTCAGGTTCGTAAACGGCGTCTGTGTTCCCCAACGAGACGGCACGTTTAAATTATAGATAAATTCTTGAAAATGTTGTTTGACTTCGTGGTAAGGCAGATTGTCTTTGCGGATAAAGGGGGCTAAATACGTATCCACTGATGAAAAAGCCTGCGCCCCCGCCCATTCGTTTTGCAAAGTTCCCAAAAAATTGACCATCTGTCCCAACGCGGATCCCAAATGTTTGGGGATGCCCGATTCGACTTTGCCCGGAACGCCGTTCAAACCTTCCTGCAATAAAGCGCGCAAAGACCAACCCGCGCAATAACCCGACAACATATCCAGATCGTGAATATGAAAATCGCCGTTTCTGTGCGCTTCACCCGCTGCCTGCGGATAAACGTGGGACAACCAGTAGTTGGCGATGATTTTGCCCGATACGTTTAAAATCAAACCGCCCAAAGAATAGCCCTGATTGGCGTTTGCGTTGACGCGCCAATCCGCGCGTTCCAAATATTCGTTGACCGAAGACGCGACGTCAACCAGTGTTTTTTTGTCCTGACGGGATTTGCTGCGGCTTTCTCGGTAAACGATATAAGCGCGTGCCGTTTTATAATAGTTGGCCGAAATCAAAACCTGTTCAACGACATCCTGAATCTGTTCGATCGTCGGCAAAACGCCTTTTGAAAAACGGTGACGCAAAACCTTAGTCACCTGATTGGTCAATAAAGCGGATTCGTCTTCGTCAAATTCGCCGGTTGCTTCACCCGCGCGACGGATCGCCGACATGATTTTTTCCGAGTTGAAAATAACCTGCGTGCCGTCACGTTTTACGATGCGGGACAGATCTTCTTCTTCATTACTGACAACCTGCAAATTCGGTGTTTGATCGGACATAAAATTCTCCGTGTTTTAGGTTTTGGATATTTTTCGATGACACAACAAATTGTGTGCTTCGATGCGCTTCTGTGACAATATATTGATTATTTTTGCCTTGGCAACAGAAAAAAAATATTTTTTCGATTGACAGGAAAAAGGGCGATTCTCGGCCATTTTTCAAAAAGAAAAGAATGTTGTTTCTTAACGATATTTTAATGATCTTTTCTTCGTTACAAGATAGTCGTTTTGAACGTTCTGTCAAATAGAAAAGTCAAAAAAATCATAACTCCTTGATTTATGCCGATTCCCTGTTTTGTAACTTTTAAAGAGATAAAAAAAGGACCGTTCGAAACGGTCCTTTTAACGAATCCGACGTTGAATTATTTTTTGTCGGCTTCGATTAATTTTGCGTACAATTCCTTGGTTTGCAGGGCAATGCTTTGCCAGCTGAAATGTTTTTCGACGCGTTGGCGACCCGCTTGTCCCATTTTTTTCGCCAAAGACGGATCGCGAATCAGTTCGTTGATCTTTTCCGCCAATCGGTCGGCAAAGGCGTCGGCGTCTTTCGGATCGTGCGGCGGTTCATCGGATAAACCGGGGTCTACCAGGAAACCGGTTTCACCGTCTACAACGACTTCTTTAATGGCGCCGACGGCGCTGGCAACGACAGGCGTACTGCAGGCCATAGCTTCCAGATTAATAATGCCGAACGGTTCGTAAATCGACGGACAGCAGAAAACGGTCGCCTGAGAATAAAGTGCGATCGCTTCTTCACGGGAAACCATTTCCGGAATCCAGACGACTCCCGAACGAATCTGTTTTAACGAGGCGACCATGCCTTCCAATTCGGCTTGCATTTCCGGCGTGTCGGCGTCGCCCGCACACAAAACCAACTGAGTGTCGGGATCTAACTTGGCGGCGGCTTTTAACAAATACAGCAATCCTTTCTGCCGTGTCATGCGGCCGACGAACAACACATAGGGCTTGTCCGTGCGAATGCCGAATTTTTGTAAAACGGCAGTGTCTTCAACTTCTTTATATTGATTGACGTCAATTCCGTTATAAATGATCGACACTTTGTCGGGGTCGATTTTCGGGAATAAACGCAGAACATCCTCTTTGGTGCTGGTTGAAACGGCGATGACGGCATCCGCCATTTCCAGTGCCGTTTTTTCAACCCAACTGGATACGTCGTAACCGCGTCCCAACTGCTCACGTTTCCACGGACGCAACGGTTCCAACGAATGAACGGTGACGACCAAAGGAATGCCGTACAGCATTTTTGCCAAAATACCGGCAAAGTGGGCATACCATGTATGGCAGTGGGCAACGTCCGCCGTCATGTTTTCACCGGCGAAAACCAATCCTTCATAAAAGGCTTTTAACGGTGACGCTAATTCTTTCGGACATTCTTTGAACAAAGAGGCGTCGGGAACCGTACCGTTAACGGTCAGGTTGCCTTCTTGCAATTTTTGATCATGGAAACTGCGCACTTCGACTTCCATCAGTTTTGCCAGTTCCTTGGATAAATATTCTACGTGAACGCCGGCTCCGCCGTAAATGTACGGGGGATATTCGTTCGTAACAAACATAACTTTCATAATTATTTTTAAACCTCCGAAAAAATAAATCTTTCTCTAGAATTACCTTTTAGGGAACGTTCGTCAATCTTTATCCGCGGAAGACGTTTTAAAAAATACGATTAAAGACTGGATTTCCAGGCAGATATTTTATACAAATAAAGACTGTTGATCTCTTTCTTATAAATAAGGATTCATTATGCTGAACAGTATTTATGAACAAAATTTCCTGCAAAAAATGCCGGATGGCACCGTAAAACAGGTCAATCCGTTTACCGGAACTCAGGTTTGGACAGTTCCGGGGCGCGGTAAACGACCGACCGTAAACAAAAAGGACGAAGCTCCGAAACCGGTCAGTGCTTCGGGAGTGGAGGATTTTTGTTCTTTCTGTCCGTCCAATTATCTTAAAACACCGCCTGAAAAGTCGCGATTGGTTAAAAACGCGGACGGTACGTTCAGTGTTTTGGAAAATTTAAAAGTTTCCCAACTGTTCGATACGACAGCCGAATTTCGTCGAATTCCCAATTTATTTGAAATCATTTCTTATGAATATTGGGAAAAGAACTATGCTTATGTCATGTCAGACAAAGCCCACGCCCATCGCGAAGCCTATGTCGCCGAGCCGGAAGGGCGCGAACACGTGTTGGATATTATTCAGAACAAATTGAAAATCAGCGGTCTGTCCCGTGAAGAAATCGACAGCATTTCTTCGGGGCGCAAATTAAAAATGGCCAACAGCTTTTTCGCCGGCGGTCATGAATTGATTATCGGTAAGCGCCACTTTATCGAAGGGGCGGATTCGGAAAACGCCAAGGCGTCTTCGGGCAGCATGACGCCCGACATGCACTATCAGTACATTAATTTTACGATTGCGGCATTGAAGGATATTTATCTGAACAACCGTTATGTCCGTTATGTGACCGTTTTCCAAAACTGGCTGAACCAGGCCGGAGCTTCCTTCGACCATTTGCATAAACAGTTGGTCGCTATTGACGGTATCAGCGCTTCAAACGAAGCCGAATTTAAAATGTCACGCGAAAATCCGAATGTTTATAACGATTTTGCCGTTAATTATGCCGGTTATCAGAACTTGATTTTTGCGGAAAACGACTACGCCGTCGCTTTTGCCGATTTCGGTCATCGTTATCCGACGTTGGCGATTTATTCCAAGGCGGAAAAAAATCAGCCGTGGAACCAGACGCCGGAACAGATCAAGGGTATGTCTGATTTAGTTCACGCCTGTCATGCCGCCATGGGCAGCGAAATTCCGTGCAACGAAGAATGGTATTATCGTCCGCCTGCAGTGGACGTTGCCGTTCCTTGGCATATTTTGATCAAGTGGCGTATCAGTAATCCGGCAGGCTTCGAAGCCGTGACGAAGATTTTCGTCAATACGGTCGATCCTTGGACGCTGCGTGACCGTATCGTCAACCGTTTGTTTGAATTGCGTAAAGAAAACAAGTTGGCTAAAGGGATTAAAATCGCGGCCGAATGTGACTGTATCCCGAACTGTTTGATGTACAATCCGACGTTACAGCCGACATCCGCACATCCGTATGCAATGCGCGGTCGCGGAACAACGATGGATATGTAAAACGAAAATAAAGAAAAGCCCCTTTTTCAGGGGCTTTTTTATGATCATGACTTAATAATAAAAAAGCTCTGCCGCGGCAGAGCTTTTT
>JAZNBT010000116.1:0-22814 GCA_045587165.1 Alphaproteobacteria bacterium
CACATCTTCTTCCTGTGCGATTTGATGAACATATTGCGTAAGATTTTTCAAATTCATCAAAAAAGGCATCGCCAACACGATGGTCAAGCACACGACCATGGCAAAACCAGCGACGGCGCTCATCGGCTCGACTTCACCGGCGATAACCAAAATAATCAACATAAAAGCGGTCGGCAGAGAAACCGTTAAAACACGTTCCACAAACTGATACGGGACATCATCCCTATCCGAATTTTGCTGCGACATCAAAAACTATCCCTTTAAAACAGATCCGAGTTGAAGCCGATATGCCTCCCAATCCGTAATCGGCAAACGCGCCACCGCCGTATCACACGCAGCTTTGGCAACGGCCGCGGGAACAATTTCGATCAAGCGGGAATCAAACGGCGACGGAATGATTTTATCTTTTGACAAACCGTCTTTGCGAGCCAACGCCGCCAAAGCCTGTGCGGCGGCCTGTTTCATTTGTTCGTTGATTTGTGACGCCCGAACATCCAATGCCCCCCTGAAAATATACGGGAAACCCAATACGTTGTTAATCTGATTCGGATAATCCGAACGTCCCGTCGCGACAACGGCATCGGGACAAACGGCAAAAGCTTCATCCGGCGTAATTTCCGGATTGGGATTCGCCAACGCGAAAATCAACGGAGCGGCGGCCATTGTTTTCACCATATCCGGCGTCAAAGCCCCCTTGACGGACAATCCTAAAAACACATCGGCGCCTTTGACGGCATCGGCCAGTGTTCGATCGGAAGTTTCAGCGGCAAATTTTTCTTTAAACGGATTCATTCCTTCCGTGCGTCCTTTATAGATGACTCCTTTAGAATCGCACATGACGATGTTTTTAACACCCATTTCCTTCAATAAAGACGTACACGCCACCGCCGCCGCGCCGGCGCCGTTGACAACCAGCTTGATATCGCCGATCTTGCGCCCCGTTAATTCCAATCCGTTGATCACCCCCGCAGCGACAACGACGGCCGTACCGTGCTGATCATCATGAAAAACGGGAATATTCAAACGCTTTTTCAATTCGCTTTCGATATAAAAACATTCAGGGGCTTTGATATCCTCTAAATTAATACCGCCGAAACCGTCACCGATCAATGCGGCGGTTTCAATGACTTTGTCCGGATCTTTGGTATTGATTTCGATATCGACGGCATCGACATCGGCGAACCGTTTAAACAAAACGGCCTTGCCTTCCATAACCGGTTTGGACGCTAAAGAACCGATATCCCCCAATCCTAAAACCGCCGTTCCGTTTGACATAACGGCCACCAGATTTCCTTTCGCCGTATAACGGAACGCTTCATCGGGATTTTTTTGAATTTCCAAGCACGGTGCGGCAACCCCTGGCGAATACGCCAAAGACAAATCTTTTTGCGTTTCCAAAGATTTAGTCGCCTTTATTTCTATTTTTCCGGGACGTCCGGACGCATGCAGAACCAACGCTTCCCGTTCTATCGGATTTTTGTTTTCAGTCATGATTTCAAGTCTTTATTGATCGATTAAAAATGGATATATTACAAATATCACAAATAAATAAAGAAGTGAACGACTATGAATCAAACGACCGAAGCGGCACAAAATTCTCAAAAATCAACGCCGATGATGCAACAATATTTTGACATCAAACGTCAAAACGAAGGCTATCTGCTGTTTTACCGGATGGGTGATTTTTACGAAATGTTTTTCGACGACGCGATCAAAGCTTCGGCGGCGTTGGATATAGCTTTAACCTCGCGCAATCGCGAAAAGGGCATGGATGTTCCCATGTGCGGCGTACCGGTCCATTCTCATGAAATATATCTGTCCCGATTAATCAAAAAAGGATTTAAAGTCGCGATCTGCGAACAAATGGAGGATCCCGTTCAGGCGCGAAAAGAACGCGGATCGGGCGCTTTGGTCAAACGCGAAGTCATTCGTCTGATCACCCCCGGCACTTTGACAGAGGACAATATTCTGGAACCCAGAGCCTGCAATTATCTGCTGTCTTTAACGCAAACGACCGACGGAATCGGCATGGCATGGGTTGACGTATCAACCGGCGACTTTGCCGTACAAACTTTTCCCGAAAGGAAACCGGGCCCTTTATCCGCCGGTATTTCCCGATTGGAGCCCAAAGAAATCATCGTTTCGGAAAAAGTTCTGCAAACACCCGAATTTTTTGAACTGTTTAACGATTTCAAACGGATATTGACGCCTCTGCCCGCCGTACGCTTTTCGCCGGAAAACGGACAAAAAAGATTGGAGAATTTTTTTAACGTTCAAACATTGAACGCTTTCGGGCATTTTAACAAATGCGAATTGGGTGCCGCCGGCGCTTTGGTCGACTACATAGACTTAACGCAAAAAGGCCAAATGCCCAGATTGAATCCTCTGCAGCATTTTACGTCCGGACGATTGATGGAAATCGACACCGCGACCAGACGCAATCTGGAACTGTTCCATTCCCTGTGCGAAGAAAAAGGACCGACCCTTTTTTCCAGTATCGACAGAACGGTTACCGGTGCCGGCGCGCGATTATTGTCACAATATCTTTCCGCCCCTTTAACGGACGTCACCTCAATCAATCAACGCTTGGACAGGATCGAGTTTTTCGTCAAAAATCCTTTAATTCGCGCGACAATCCGCGACCGACTGGCCGAATGCCCGGATATGGAAAGGTCATTGGCTCGTTTATCCTTGGGACGGGGCGGTCCTCGCGATCTGGCGGCGATTCGCGATACACTGAAACAAATTCCGGACATGAAATTGTCTTTGCATTCCGAACTGGGAATGCCGCCGGCGATTGAAAATTGCTTAAAATCACTGAACGATCTGGATAATTTAACCGATACATTATGCCGTGCCTTATCGTCGGATTTACCGTTACAGGCACGTGACGGCGGCTTTATAGCTCCGCTTTACAGTTCCGAACTGGACGAAATGAAACGTCTGCGAGATCAAAGCCGTCAGATGATTATCGAACTGCAGGCAAAATATGTCGAGATTTCGGGAGTTTCCGGGTTAAAAATATCGCACAATAATTTACTGGGATATTTTATTGAGGTTTCAGCTAAAAACGCTCAAAAAATGTTGGAAGAATCCCGTACGGGACAGTCCGTTTTCATGCATCGCCAAACAATGGCGAACGCGATACGTTTTACGACCGTTGAATTATCCGAAATGGAAAACAAATTGCGCGGCGCGGCTGAAAAAGCGTTGGTTTTGGAACTCAATCTGTTTACGGATCTGGTGAACAAAGTCATCAAAGTCGCAGATCAAATCGCCCGCAACGCCCAAATTTTAGCGGTTTTCGACGTAGCCGCCGGCTTGGCTCAGGTTGCCGAAGAACACGATTATTGCCGTCCCGTTTTAGAAGACAGTCTGGCTTTTGACATTGTCAAAGGACGTCATCCCGTTGTTGAACAAACGATGAAAGCCGCCCACGAGTCGGGCTTTATCACCAACGACTGCCGACTGGGAAATCACGAAACGAAAGACGGACGGCTATGGCTGATCACAGGCCCGAACATGGCGGGTAAAAGCACGTTTTTACGCCAAAACGCCTTAATTGCGATTTTGGCTCAAGCCGGCTGTTACGTTCCGGCCGAATCAGCTAAAATCGGCATTGTGGACAAACTGTTTTCCCGTGTCGGAGCGGCTGACGATTTAGCGCGCGGACGTTCGACTTTTATGGTTGAAATGATCGAAACCGCCGCGATTTTGAACCAATCAACCGAACGGTCTTTGGTGATTTTAGATGAAATCGGCCGCGGAACGGCGACTTTTGACGGACTGTCAATCGCTTGGGCTGTTGTGGAATATCTGCACGACATCAACAAAACCCGCGCTTTGTTTGCGACGCACTATCATGAATTAACGGCATTATCCGAAATGCTGCCTCATTTATCGTTGTACACGATGCGGATCAAAGAATGGAAAGGAAACGTCGTTTTCCTGCACGAAGTCATCAAAGGTACAGCGGATCGCTCTTACGGCATTCACGTCGGACGGCTGGCGGGATTGCCTGCAGCCGTTATTGTCAGAGCGGGACAAGTCCTTGAACAAATGGAAAAGCAAGGGTCTTATGAAATCAACTTTATGAATGATTTGCCTTTGTTTGCTTTGGTCAAAAAGAAAACGGAAGAAGAAAAAACGGAACAGGAAAAAACGATTGCTTCCACGCCCGTCCTTGACGCTTTAAACAAAATTACGCCTGACGAACTGACGCCGCGGCAAGCGTTAGACGAACTGTACCGTTTAAAACAACTGGCAGATCAAAACAAATGACGTTGAAATACGATTTGGAAAATGCGTGGAACGGTTCGCCAAGCGCCGACAAAAAAGCGGCATTAACCACTATTTTACGACAAAAACGAGATGAAATGCTGGTTAATTTGGGATTGGCGCTGAATACACCGCAAAACAGCGGGTTGGAAGCGATGTTTTCCCACGCCGACGAATTGGATCAAATGTTGTCGGAAACGATGACCTTTTTAAACGAAACCGTTTTTCCGCAAGCGGCCGACGATTTGGCCGTCGTTGCCGTAGGCGGTTACGGACGCAAAGAGCTGGCACCTTATTCAGACGTCGATGTTTTATTTTTATTTCATGAAAAAGACAAAGAAAATCTGGAAATCATTTCCTTTATGACTTCGCTGCTATGGGATACGGGATTAAAAGTCGGAGCCTCCGTCCGTACTTCGGCCGAATGTATTTCAGAAGCCGTTAAAGATATCAGCGTTCGCACAAATCTGCTGGAAAGCCGCCTGATTTGGGGAAACACTGAATTATTCGACGATTTCTGCATTCGCTACGAAATTCTGCGATCCGCTGACACACAGCGGAATTTCGTTGAAGCGAAATTGGAAGAACGCCGGTCTCGCTACAAACGGATGGGACAGTCGAAATATATGCTGGAACCAAATGTCAAAGAAGGCCGCGGCGGCTTGCGCGATCTGCATTTGATGTTTTGGCTGGCAAAATACCTGTTCGGTATTACAGATATGCCCGATTTAATCAATTCAGGCATTTTAAGTCCCGTCCCCTGCCATAAATTTTTAAAAGCGCACCGCTTTTTGGCACCCGTCCGTTGTCATCTGCACATGATAAACGGCAAAGCGGGCGATGTTTTAACGTTCGACGCTCAAAAGAAAATCGCCGAACAAATGGGGTATGTCAGCCGTACCGGACAATCGGCCGCGGAACGTTTCATGAAACATTACTATCTGACCTGCAAAACGGTCGGGGAACTATCCGGTCAAATCACCGCCGCGATCACCGATAATTTAAGCGGGACGCCCGTTATCAAAGCGTTAGACTGCACGTCTGATTTTTATTTGATCAACAACCGCATCGCTTTTAAAGATCATCTGCATTTTAATGAAAATCCGTTAGCATTGTTGCAGGCCTTCGTTTTAAAACAGCGTTTGAAGCTATCCGTAAACCCGCAGACGTTACAGCTGATCACCGACAATTCAAAACTCATGCGCCGCATCCGCAAAGAACCGGAAGCCCGACGGATGTTCTTTGAAATTTTACTGTCCGATTCACCGGAATCCTCTTTGCGGCAAATGGCGGAAAGCGGTGTTTTAGGTTACCTGATTCCGAATTTTCAAAATATCGTCGCCCAAGTCCAGTTTGATTTGTATCACGTGTACACGACCGACGAACACACTTTCAATGCCGTCGGCTTTTTATCCGACACTCCCGAAGAACTGAAACCGCAGTCGAAACGGGCGCTGTATCTGGCGACTTTATTGCATGACATCGGCAAAGGGTTAGGGGGAAGCCATGCGCCCAAAGGAGCGGAATTGGCAAAAAAAATAACGGCGGATCTGGGAATGGAACGCGATGATGCCGAAACGGTCGTTTGGTTGGTCGAACATCATTTAATTATGAGCGAAACCGCCTTTAAACGCGATATTTTCGACCCCAAAACGATTGAAGATTTCGTCGACATCGTTCAATCCCCCGAACGATTAAAACTGTTATACGCCCTAACCGTCGCGGATATTAAAGCCGTCGGACCGAACGTCTGGAATTCGTTCAAGGAAAAACTTTTGAAAGATCTATTTACGTTCGCATTGGAAAAAATGCAGGGAGCGGACAGTCGGGTACGCCGTTTAACCCCGTCGCAAAAACAAATGGCCGAAAAAGCCGTTGCCGGACAATACGCTTTTTCCATTACAACGGACACGGAACGCGAAGTCAGCGAATTTATCGTTCTGGCCCCCGATCATGACGGCTTGTTTGCCGAAATCACCGGAACCATGGCGTTAGAGGACGTTTCCGTTGTCGAAGCGCAAATTGCCACACTTGATAACGGTATGGCTCTGGATACTTTCTTAATTCAGGAAACAAACCTGTTAAATGAAAAAAAACCTCTGGATTCGGCAAAAAAAATTCAGCGGCTGCAAAACAATATCGTGCAGGCGGATACAACCATTATCGAAGAAAAATTGCGTTTAAAACGCTTAAAAACGCCCGCTTCGTCCGTTTTGTGGTCGTCTCCGAGGGTTTTTATCAATAATACGGCATCGGATTCGTGTTCATTGATTGAAATCAACGGTACGGATTGCATCGGATTTTTGCATGCCGTCACGCATACGATGACAAAACTGAATTTAAAGATTGTATCCGCGCACATTTACACGTATGGTTCCCGTATTGTAGACGTGTTTTATGTCACGGATGAAAACGGCGGTAAAATTACCGACGCCGACAAAACACAACAAATAAAAACAGCTTTATTGGACACAATCAATGGCAGCACCGCTTTCAGTGATTAAATCGATTTTAACCGTCGGAGGCTGGACGATGGTCAGCCGCGTTCTGGGTTTCGTCCGCGATTTGTTAATCGCGAACTTTTTAGGTGCGGGTATGATCGCCGACGCCTTTTTCGTCGCCTTTAAACTGCCCAACCTGTTTCGCAGCCTGTTTGCCGAAGGCGCGTTTAACGTCGCATTCGTCCCTTTGTTTTCCGAACGTCTGGAATCCAAAGGAAAGGAACAGGCTCGTCTGTTCGCCGAAGAAGCTTTTTCCGCCCTGTTTTATATCGTATTGCTTTTTACGATCGTCGCCGAAATTGCCATGCCCGTTTTCATCACGATTCAAGCTCCGGGATTTATCGAAGATCCGGCAAAATTTGATTCCGCCGTCATTATGTCGCGGATCACGTTTCCCTATTTATTGCTGGTATCGTTAAATTCGCTGCAAAGCGGAATTCTGAACTCCATGGGTTATTTTGCCGCCGCCGCTTTGGCGCCAGTTTTACTAAATATCACGATGATCGCGGCTTTATTCGCTTTTACGCCCTTATTCGGCGGCAATTACGGCTACGCGCTGTCCGCGGGCGTGACGACGGCCGGTGTTTTCCAATTGTTATGGTTAATCTGGCATACCCGCCGCGCCGGATTGCCTTTGGGTCTGCAAAGTCTGAAACGCGTCATTCAAAATAAATCCGAAGAATTAAGAATCCTGATGAAACGGATTTTGCCGGGTGTTTTCGGCTCCGGAATTTATCAGATCAATCTGTTTTTGGATACGTTGTTTGTTTCTTTTTTAACGACGGGCGCCGTTTCATGGTTGTATTACGCCAACCGTCTTTATCAATTGCCGGTCGGCATTATCGGCGCTGCGATCGGAACGGCGTTGCTGCCGATTCTGACCCGTCAATTAAAAGCCGGAGAAACGGAACAAGCGCAAAACAGCTTAAATCGCGCTTTGGAATTTGCCTTGTTGGCGGCTGTCCCGTCCATGGCGGGATTAATGGTATTAAGCACACCCATCATTTCCGTGTTATTTGAACGCGGCGCTTTCGACCCGAACGCAACCGTTAAAACGGCTGCCGCCTTATATGCTTATGCGGCGGGACTGCCAGCCTATATTTTAACGAAAACGTTGGCCCCTGTTTTTTACGCGCGCGGGGACACCGTCACACCGGTCCGCATCGCGGCATGGGCGTTGGCATTATACATTGTGTTATGTTCGGCTTTCCTGCCGGTGTTCGGTTATGTCGGCATCGCCTTGGCGACCGGAATAGTCGCGTGGATTAACGTTATTCAATACATCGTGCGCATTAAAAAGCAAAAACTGCACAAAACTGACAAGACTTTAAAAAAGCGAACGGCTTCCATTTTACTGTCAACGTTGATTATGGCCGTTGCCGTTGCAGAAATGAAACGCGAAACAAACATTTACTTCCCCGATTGGGTTCACGGAGAACAGCTTTTAAAATTCGGATTGTTGACCGCTTTGATCTGCGCGGGAGGATTGATCTTTTCCCTGCTTGTATTAATTACGGGCGGCGTTAATTTAAAAGAGTTGAAGGCACGCCTTCTTAAAAGAAGGGGATAACTTTATGACCCGAAAAACGTTTTTGTTTTTTTTCACTCTTTCGCTACTTTTCCCGTCGTTTCAAGCCGTATCCCTTCAAACAGAAATTTCCCTTTCCTTAACGGGAGGAGAAAACAATTCACCGCATGTAACGCAAAAAACAAAGGAAGCCGTTTTATACAACTTCAGTGAAGCTCTTTTGAACGCCGTCGAAAACTGCACGCCTTATCAGGAAGACTTCAGCCGGTTCAATCCGTCTTTGCAAAGTATCGGCGGATTATTCGGCACAAAATTTCAGATTAACATCGATATCAAAGGATACGAGAACGACACCTGCGTCTTTTCGGTGATCAATTCCATGGGGGCGTTGGGAAAAGCGATTTACACCTGCGCAATCGACAAGAAACAACAAAAAGAAATCGTTTCCGCCATGAAAGACAAATCAAAAGAATTGATTACGGAAACGTTCACTGTTGTCCGACAAATTGAAGAAGAAGACGGATCCGTACAAAAATCCGAACAAACGACAACGATGACGGACACGAAATTTAATATTGTATACGCAAAAACAACGGGATCCGCCTGTAAAATGAAAAATATGGAACCGACACCTGAAGACAAGGAAGCTTTTAAAGCGGATTTTAACAAACTGCCCGACGATTTCTTATCCGCCCTGCCAATCTGTTCCGCACAAAAAGCGAAAAGAAACATTTTGTTTTTTTCTCAAACGGCTGAAATCAAGGGAATGACGGAAAACAAATGCGAAATCGTTTTTGACAAGTTCACCCTTCTGCTGCCGCCGGAAACCGCCAAAACGATAAAAAGCTGGGAAGACATCGACAAGTTTTCAAAAGATAAAACGTTTTCAAAATTCAATTACAAAAGCAATTATTCATATGACGGCCTGATGTCCCTGATCGGGGGATGCGATAAAAATCCGAAATGCGCTTCTTCCTCCGGCGTGGCGACTTCAACATTCGGAAACGTGAAAACCAAAACGGGTATGTTGTCACCGACCTGTTCCGAACAAGAGTGTTCCTTTAAATTTTTAAACACCGTTTCCTTTGATAACGAAGAAACGAACTACAGTATAATTTGTCAAATCCCTAAAACGGAAATAAGTAAACTTGCGACGGAATACGCCCCTTTAATAGAAAAATACGGCGAAAAATCAGGTACGAACGAAAACGGCGGAATGTGGTTTCGCAGTGCCGAAAGCAACGAAGAAACCAAAGAAGCAGATAAAAAAATCATGCTTTACATACAACGCGCCCGTATGTGCCGTTACGAAAACAAACCGGCGTTATAAAAAAATCCCCACGCAACGTGAGGATTTTTTATTTCTATCTGGCGCCGATCGCTTTTCTGACGCGTTCGATCGTTTCTTGCGCAATCGGACGGGCCTTTGCGGCACCCTGCGCTAAAATATCATCCACTTCATCGCGATGAGCCATATAATAATCATACTTTTCACGCATCGGAGCCAAATACGCGTTCATGACTTCAAACAATTGCTTTTTGGCGTCCGACCACAAAATACCGTCATGGAAAGCCTGTTCATACGCGGCGACCTGTTCGGGTGAAGCAAACAACTTGTACAAGGTAAACAAAATGCAGTCCGTATCCTTCGGATCGTTCGGCGCGGAACAGTCGGTCTTAATCGACATCACACATTTGTTTAACTGTTTTTCCGTACAGAATAAAGGAATGACGTTGTTATAGCTCTTGGACATTTTACGACCGTCCAATCCCGTCAGGGTTGCGACTTCTTCACTGATTTTCGGACTGGGCACCATCAGCGATTTGCCGTATTTTTTGTTAAAATACTGAGCGATGTCGCGCGCGATTTCGACATGCTGTTTTTGATCCTGTCCGACGGGGACATACTTGGTGTTAAACAACATAATGTCCGCCGCCATTAAAATGGGATAATTATACAGCCCCATATTCACGTCGGCATCGCGATCGGCTCCGGCCGCTTCATTTTTTTCAACGCAGGCCTTATACGCATGAGCGCGGTTCATCAGCCCTTTCGGCGTGACGTTGGAAAGAACGGTCGTCAATTCAAAAACTTCGGGAATATCGGACTGTTTATAAAAAACAGCCTTGTCCGGATCCAAACCGGCAGCCAACCAGGTAGCGGCTATTTCATAACAATGCTCCCGCATTTCAGCCGCGGTACGCAGTGTCGTCAACGCATGGTAATCCGCAATAAAATAAAAACTTTGCGCATCCGGTTCGCGCATCAGCTCTATTGCCGGCTTGATCGCGCCGAAATAGTTTCCTAAATGCGGCGTTCCTGTCGGTTTTACGCCGGTAAGAATAATGTTTTTCATAAAAAGCCTCCAAATAACAAAGCCGTTTTTGTATTAACATAAAAAGCCCGCCTTTGAAAAGCGGGCTTTTACTTTTTCAAAAAAATCTTTAATCCAGATGTTTTAAACCCGCGCGCAAATAATCATATCCCGTAATCACGGTCAGCAAAGCGGCAATCCAAATCAAAACTTCGCCCGCTTCACCGAAATAACAAAACCAAGGGGAAAAATCAGCAACCATCAACATGGGAATGGCGACCATCTGAATCCCCGTTTTCCACTTTGCCAATTTAGTCACCGGCAACCCGATTTGAATACCCGCTAAAAATTCGCGCAATCCCGAAACCAGCACTTCGCGGCATAAAATAATGACCGCCGGCCATAATCCGGTATACCCCAAGCGATCATAGGCAGCCATCATCAACAACGTGGCCGCGACCAACAGTTTGTCGGCAATCGGATCAAACGTACGCCCCAAAGACGACGTGCTTTTAAATTTACGCGCCAAATATCCGTCGAACCAATCCGTAACGGACGCGGCGATAAACAATCCGCAGCCGATCCACGCGGCGGCAACCCCCGGAAAAGAAAACGACGCAACCACCCCCGGAATTACCAAAATCCGCATAAAAGTCAAATAATTCGGTATTTTTTGTTTAAATGAAGGTGTATTTTTTTCAGTCATCGCATCAATCCGGATATCAAAATGATTAAACAATATATACCAACATTTCGCGCTTCGCCAGAGTCTAATTTAATTTTTTCAGCCAAGCTCCCGTTGATGTTTTACCCATAACCTCAAACAATCGGCCAGATCGATATCCGCAGGGGCCAAAGGATGCGCCTCCGAATTCAAACCGACCTTTTCGACCGGAACGAATTCGATTTTCTGCCCTTCCGCTCCGATGGGGTTTCCTTGCCATGATCGGCATAGGAACAACGGCATGACCAAATGAAACGCTTCGTAATCAAACGACGCGAACGTCAATGGTTTTAATTGATCGGGTTCGACAATTATATTCAACTCTTCTTTCAATTCACGACACAATGCGTTTTCAGGCGTTTCGTCCCGCTCGATCTTTCCGCCGGGAAATTCCCAAAATCCCGCCAGATTTTTTCCGGCGGGGCGACGAGACAGCAATACTTTGAAATCAGATGTAATCAACGCACCGGCGACAACCCATACAACCTTCATATTCTTTTCCTATTTCGGCAACCAGACCGATTCCGGATTTTCCAGATCGCCGCTGTTAATATCAATCACGCTAAAACGATACACTTTTATCGTCGGCGACCAATAGTCCGCAGGCAATCCGGCTTTTTGTTTCAGATGAACCAAAAATTCTTCAGGTGAAGAAAACGTTTCCCATACTTGCGGTAAAAATAAAGCTTTGTTAGATCGTTCCTGCAAAATCAAACCGTCCTGTTCCGGTTTGATTTTGGTCAGCAAATCCTTTTCATTTTCAAACCGGATCAACTCCGGACGAGTTAAAACGGACACACTGACTTCCGCCTTTTTAATTTCTTCTTCACTTAACGGAAGAAAACGAAAATCAGAAAAAGCCGCCGCATATGCATTTTCGGTGATATCCTCCAGAATTGAACGCGTCGTTTCTTCGGATCCCGCACTACCACGCAACGATCCGTTATAATAAAGACTGACAAAGGTTGAGCCTTTTCGCCGTAATTCTTCGGGATAGCGCGATTCCCGCAAACGCAACGGACGGCCGCGTTCAAACCCCGTCACGATTGACTGCGCGGCAATACGCAGCAAAGATTCCTGATTGGCATGTAAAATATTTTCCATTTGCACTTTATCATCTTCGGAGCCGTCGTTTGTTTCATAAATACCGAAGGCACCGAAACCGACGATGTTATCCGCTTCTAAAAAAGGATTTTCCGAAGTTTGCAATTCAATTGTTTGAACGGAAAAGCGATGTTCCCGTACATAGGCCAACAAACCGGCGACAGGAAGCGATGCACAAAAATGTTTCGGTTTTATTTTTGTGTATTCTCCTTTTTCCAACAGCTTGGAAATATCATAGATATCCGATTTAACCTTTTCAGCCTGTTTACCGGAAGACATATCGGTCGAAATAATGATAACGGTTTCCGGACCGCCCCATACCGCCGCAATTAAATCGGAAATCTGTTCGACACTGGCGTCTTCAACCAAAATCGGCATAATTTTAACATCTTTTCCGAAAACCGCACCGACAAACGGTAACTGCATTTCCAAAGACGGCTCGGCTTCATGTGCATCACTATCAAATCCGATTCCTTGAATTTTCAGCAATTTTTCGGTCAATTCCCGATCTATTTCGAAGCGTTGATCCGGCATTTCCCAATACTTGGCCTGAGAAAGCGAAATACCGAAATATGTTCCCTGATGCGACGAACTGATTAAAACAACACGTTTCACAAAGGGTTTCAACCGTTTTAAAGCGGCATAACCGGCGGCGGCGACATCGCCGGAAAAATAAAGCGCATTATGCGGAACAATAATCACTTTCGGAATTTCAGAAGCCGACAAACGCAGACGACGATCGGCCGTTTCAATCAGTTCCGATATTTTTTGGGACAATTTTCTCGCATCTCGGGGATACAAAGTTCCCGCCCCGACAGGATACCTGATCCGATCAAGCATGATATCCTGAGCCGACAGATCAAACAGTGGCAGAAAAGAAAATAAGAACAGAACAACCCAAAATCTCACAGAAAAATCCCTTTGTTATTCCGACAGCCGGGAAACACACCGAACAAACGAATCAAACAACCCGTTCATCATTTCCGTATAAAACGCCGGTCCGGGCGACAGATTGACACCGACAGGATCCAACTCGCCTAAAACGACGGGCAAATCTTCAGCAATCGCTTTTAATCTTTTATCAGAAAACTGCGGTTCTGCAAACAGACACATTTTTCCCGCCTGTTTTATTTTTTTACGCAAAGCGCCGATCCGCCCTGCTCCGGCAACATGACGGGGATCGACAAAAACAGTTCCGAGAGGTTTTAAATCAAAGCTTTTTTCAAAATACTGATACGCATCATGAAATGTCATGTACGGTTTTTGCGTGTATGAAAAAAGTTTCTTTCTGCCTGTTGTTTTCAATTCCCGCATTTGCATTTCAAACCGATCGGCGTTTTGTTTATAGACCGTCGCATGTTCGGGATCCAATACCGTCAAATTTTCCGCAACAATCCTTGCCGTTTGCGCCATGTTTTCCGGATCCAGCCAAAAATGCGCGTCAACATCGTCCGCCGCTGCGCCGCGAACAGGATACAAAGTTAATCGGGAATCGGATAAAACGGCGATATTTTTATCGGACAAACCGTCAGAACCTAAAGGTTTTTGTAAAAATGCCTCTAATTGCGGTCCGCCCCAAAACAGAATATCCGCCTTTGTCAACTGCAGCATATCTGACGGTTTTAACTGATAGTCATGTACGGACACGGTCGGTTTCAACAATAATTCCGGTTCGCCGACTCCCTGCATAACGGCACAGACCACCGAATGAAGCGGAGCAACGGAAACGACGACAACAGGCGCGGCCGAAACGGTTCCGGTCAAAAGAAAAACACTGCAAAATGTTGCAAAAACCGTTTTGAAGAACATAAAAATATCCTCTTTTCCTTTATTGTGTATTACGCTATGACTTGAAAAACAAGTTCTAAAAAAACCGGATACGTTAATGACCGAACAATCAGAACCTTTAGTCAGACTGGACAACATTTGTCTTGGTTTCAAAGACATACGCATTCTGGACAATATTTCTTTTGAAATTTTGTCGGGACAAATCGTCACTTTAATCGGACCGAACGGCGCGGGAAAGACAACATTGTTAAAAGTCATTTTGGGCATTATCCGACCGGACAGCGGCAAAATTTGGAAAAAATCAAATATCAAAATCGGGTATGTTCCTCAAAAACTGAATCTATCCCGCACCATTCCTCTGACGGTAAAACGCTTTTTATGTCTGGATTTCCGGTACGAAGACAAAGAACTGGCCGATGTTTTAAAACAAACGGGGTTGCAGCCGGACATTCTGCAAAAAAGCGTACATCCTTTATCCGGCGGGGAAATACAACGCGTCCTGTTAGCCAGAACCCTGTTAAAAGCTCCCGATTTGTTGGTACTGGACGAACCGGCTCAGGGATTGGATCCTGTCGGCGAAGAACAATTTTACGCTTTATTGGATAAATTAAATCAAACAAAAAAATACGCTATCGTCATGGTATCGCACGATCTGCATATTGTCATGGCCGGTTCGCACCGCGTATTGTGCATCAACCATCATATCTGTTGCAGCGGCACTCCCGATGAAATTTCGGATCTGCCGGGATACCGCCATCTGTACGGAGACAAACCCGCTTTGGCCGTTTACCGTCACCGTCACAATCATTTGCATCTGCCAAACGGGGAGATTCAACATGTGGACTGAACCTTTCATTTTGCGCGGGTTGATCGCCTCCGGCGCGATGGCCGTTCTGGCCGGACCGATCGGTTGTTTAATGATATGGCGGCGAACAGCTTATTTCAGCGACACCTTATCCCATTCGGCTCTGGCGGGCGTTTTACTGGGAATCGGCCTCGGAATCGGTCAAAACGCCGGAGTCGCCGTCATTGTCTGTTTAACGGCTTTGCTTTTGGTAAAGGTTTCCGACCGATTTATTATCGGTTCTGATATTTTACTGTTGATCATCGGTCAGACCGCTTTATGTCTGGGCATCATCGGATTGGCCCGCATGCCGGAAATCAGAACGGACATGACCGCCTATTTGTTCGGAGACGTTCTGTCCGTTACCGACAGCGATTTGATTTTTATTGCCGCCACAGGCTGTTTATGCGCAGTTCTGTTATATTTCAATTGGAAAAAACAAATCTTTGCCGCCGTAATGCCCGACGTAGCACAAAGTGAAAACGTTTCAACGACTAAACAATCCGTAATTTTTATGATCATCACGGCATTATTTGTTGCCTTGGCTTTAAAAACAACCGGATTGTTATTGGTTTCAGCTTTATTGATCATTCCTCCCGCAACAGCCAGATTTTTTGCAAAAACCCCCGAGGAAATGGCCGCAGGAGGTTCTTTTATCGGATTGTTTTGCGTTATAACCGGTTTGGCCTGTTCAATTTATTTCGACATGCCCGCCGCCCCGTCAATGGAAGTTATCTGCGCTTTTTTATTCTTGTTATGCGGTTTATCACACCGCCGTAATAAAATAATCACGTAAACTTTCTTGCATATCGCACAGCTTTTGTTTTATATTTTTCAGAGTTTTTATATAGGTTTAAGCTATGGCAACGATTGACGAACAACTTTTTTCAGATATCTGGTACACCCCCGACCATACTTTGTATGTTCACGACGGTGAAACGCGTTTCGGTTTAAAAGTGTTGGAAGTGGACGACGCGGAAGCTTTCCATCAGGCATTGGAACGGGCTTACACGGGACGATCCAGCTATTCCATGTCTTACGGTTCCACAATGTACCGTGTCGAACGTGTTGCGACATTAACGGGCATTATGTATTCCGCCCGCCGCATGCCAAGAAAAACCCCCGATGTTATCAGATTGGGACTGCCGGAACCGGTTACCAATCATTTAATATCTTTGAACCGTGAATCCGGATTGATCTTGTGGGCCGGACCGACGGGGGCAGGGAAAACGACTTCCATTTCCTGTCTGATGCGCAAATTTTTGGAACGCGAAGGCGGGTATGCTTATACAATTGAAGACCCCCCCGAAATGCCTTTGGACGGCATTTACCAATCCAAACGCGGCGGATTGGGCATGTGCAAACAAACCGAACCGGATAACAACGATTGGGGTGAATCCTTGAAATCCGCATTGCGTTGCCGTCCCCGTTATATTCTGGTAGGCGAAATCAGAACGCCTGACTGCGCCAGTCAGATTTTACGTGCAGCGACATCGGGCCACTTGGTTTTATCTACAATTCACGCAAATTCCGTGGAAGACGCTTTGAACTCTGTCATCAAATACGCAATGAGTGCGGATCTGAGCGAAGAATTGGCGGCAGATTTATTGGGACGCGGCATTTTAGGCGTTATTCACCAAAAACTGCAGGGAATAAAAACAATGTTCCCCGAAGTACGTTTCGTCTTTGCCAATCCGGATCCGACGGCGGCAGATCAGTTGCGCATCAGCATCAGGGATCGTCAAATCGCCTTGGGAACATTAATGGAATCGCAATCGGCCAGAATGTTCCAAGGGAAGCCGTTGTTCCGCGAACCCGAAACAGCATAAACAAAAAAATCCTCGTTTGAAACGAGGATTTTTTTATCGGATAAGGGATTTCAAGATTTCGTCCGAATCCAAAAATTCAAGAGAACGTAAAAAAGAATCGGGCTCGGATAAAACCGTATAATAATCCGTTTTCACACTCGGAGCGTTCTTTAACGCTTTTTCAAACTCCCGCCTGTCAAACGGATTTTCGGAAACAAACTTAAAAAATCCCGTATTCTGCAAAACAGAAACGATATCCGCCGTATTTTCATTGTCCTGCAATAACGCACACAAATATGTCGCGATACCGACCTGTATACCGTGCATTTTGGGTGCCGAACAAACCATATCCAACGCATGAGAGATCAAATGTTCCGACCCGCTGGCCGGTCTGGAAGAACCGGCAATTTCCATGGACAAGCCGCTGGTTAACAGTGAATTGGCCAAACTGCGTTGGAAATCGCGACTGCGAATATCAAAGGAATGTTTTAAAAATAACAGATCCAACGAATTATACGCCATTAAAGACGCGAAATCGTTAAACCGTTCTTTCCCTTTACGAAACGCGTTTTTCCAATCTTTCAGCGCCGTAATCTTAGATATCATATCTCCGATTCCGGAATACAAAAAAACATCCGGATTGTTTTTAATGATATCCAAATCGATGACGACTCCGAACGGAATTCCGGACTTAATCGATTTTCGCTTTCCCGCAACGGTTAAAGAGGAAGACGGACTGCAAAATCCGTCATTAGAAATAACCGTCGGGACGGCGATATACGGCAAACGCAGCAAACTGGCGGTATATTTGGCGAAATCCAACGCTTTTCCGCCGCCGACACCGACAACGGCCTCTACGGTAGGAGGCAGAGCAAAAGCCGTATGCGTTATGTTGTCCAAATCAATATTTGTTGCGGATTGACGCAAAACGCATTTAACCGAAAAATCATCCAGCCCTTTAAAAAAAGCGTCGCCTAAAATACGTTCAATCCCTTCGCCTAAAAATAAAGCGATGTTCTTTAATTCTTTGTCGCTTAAATATTTACCGACTTTGGCCAGTTTTCCTTCGCCGATTTTAAGCAGATAAGGAATGTCGATTTGTTTATTGATATACGTTTGATTTACACGCATTTTACAGCCTTTCAAAAAAAGCCAGAATATCTCCGAAATTTGAGAAAGGTTCTGTTTTAATCCCCTTTTCCCGACAAGCGTTCAGCAAAAACTTCTTAGCAAAAACAACGTCCGCTTTTTCGGCGGGTTCGACGTCCGGCGGCCCGTCACCGGCAAAAACGACGAAGAAACCTTCCGATTTCAGTTTTTCAATCACACTTAATTTTGATATTCCGACAGCCTTATCATAATGAGGCGAACTTTCGTCCGGCGCCGTCATTACCAATCCCGTTTCTGCGGAATATTCTCCTTTATTCGAAACCAATGTCACATCATATTTTTTTATCAAATCCCCGATCAAACGACGGATATAGTAATCATTTCCGGCGCTGCAAACATAAAGGGATACACCTTTTTCATGACAATACCGCCACGTTTTATCCAAATCGGGATCGACATGAATGGAATCGATCAATTGATGCAAATCCGTCGTCGGCACATGAAGTTGTGCGAACATTTCTTTTAATGCAAGAAAATGCGTTTTTTTACCGGTCAAAAACTCCCGCCACGGAGCCAATGCGTTTTCATCAAAATACGCCCGCGTTGTATAAGAAAAAAAATCGTCATCCGAAATCGTTCCGTCAAAATCGCTGACAAAGGCTATTTTTTTACTATTCATATATCCCCCTTCCGACCGTCTTTTTAAAAAGTTTACAATTAAAAAAAAAGATAGTCAAAAAAACGGATTTTTTATTTCAGGCTTTGCATCACGGCGATTAAATGAGGCCTTTCCATTTTTACTTTTTCATTTCCTCTGACAAAAAAGCCGTCAACAGCGGTGCCGTTTTCAAAAACAATTTCAAACAATACGTCGCCGTCTTCACGATAGGCTTTTACGAAACCGTGACGTTTACCGTCTTTGTAATTGTCTTCGCTTTTTAAATTTCCGTTTTCGTAATACGCTTTTATAAGACCGTCCGGCTTACCGTTTTTGTAATTCCCGTCAATCTGTAAATTTCCGCTTTCATAATACAATTTTGAAGAGCCTTCAGGCATATCGTTTTTGTAATTCATTTCGGATCGTAAAGCGCCCGTTTCGAAATACGTTTTTACAAGTCCCTCTTTTTTATTATTTTTATAATTTCCTTCCGTTTGCAAAACACCGTTTTCGTAATAGGTTTTGGCAACGCCTTCTTTTTGATCGTTTTTATGGGTATCTTCGCTTTTTAAAGTGCCGTCTTCATAATACGTTTTTCCGAATCCGTGCTTTTTTCCGTTTTTAAAATTGACTTCGACGAACAAAGGACCGCTTCTGTAATAATTTTTCGTGACGCCTTCTTTTTTACCGTCCCTCAGATTTATTTCGATCTGCAGGTTCCCGTTTTCATAGTATTTTTTTTCACGCACAAGCCGTCCGTTTTCAAACACTTCTTCATGTTTTAACGTTCCGTCCGGATATATGGCGACTTCACGGGCTCCCGTTACGGGGATTCCTTCCAAGTCGCAAACCGAATTACCGCAGAGCTGCGTTTCCTTTTCAAGATAAGTCCGTGCATTTGCGCAAGATATGAATGAAATAAAAAAAGAAACGGCGACAACAAGCTTTTTCATGACACCCTTTATCAAAAACATCTTTTGACGTAAAAAAAATCCTCCGTTTCCGGAGGATTTTTTTGGCGCGCCCAAGAAGATTCGAACTCCTAGCCTTCTGATCCGTAGTCAGATGCTCTATCCAGTTGAGCTATGGGCGCTTAAGCAAGTCTTATATACGACGATGATTTGTTCGTTGCAAGAGTTTTTTTTAAAAAAAATCACATCAAATTCATTTTATAATAAAAATTCTTGCAAAAGTGCTATTTCTCGGTACATTCTAAAAGGTGCCGTTTTTTATAAAAATAAAAGATTGGCTGGAAAATTGCGCAGTTTTCTTAACTTTTTAAGGTATTCGAACCCATGTCCATTCTTAAAAGACTCTCCTTGGCAGCCGCTTTACTGACTCTTGCCGGCTGTGCGTCGTCTTCGGATTCTTATTCCGACGATTATTTCTCCAACGATTTCGCCATGCAATCGTCTGAAAAAGAACAAAACAAACCGGTTGAAAAAAAGACAGAGAAAAAAACAAGCGAGGCTCCGCAAAAAAAAGTCGCGGAAGCTAAACGCGAAACTTATTCAGCCGGCACGCAAATTGTTTCCGAAGTCAGCAAAAAAGTCGCCGCAATTGAAACAAAATTGCAGCAAATTCAGGAAAACATCAGAAAAAACACCGAACTTTTTCGCGAATTAAAAAATAAAAACGCCGAAGAATCTCGTCAGTATTACGAATATATCGCCCGTATTCACGCGCGCCTGCAAATAGGAACGACACCGGGAAATCCGGAATTGACGGAAATGTGGAAACAAGCTTCCGCTTTGTTGACAGGCGCAGACAAAAACATGTCTGAAACGGCAAAATTGTCCAGTGAGATCATTCGAGTCAAAAACGAATTGAATTCGCTTTTGGATACGATCAGCGAAACGTTTTCGATTCCCGGAGCCATGGAAATCGATCATGAAAACCTAAAAGGATTGGAAGATCAGGCCAATCAAACGGTCGTCTCCTTAAATCGTTTAAGTTCCGATGTTTCAGCACAGATTACCCGTCAGCAGCAATATTTCAGCACGGAAAGTCAGAATATCAACATGCTGAGTACGGACATTCAAAACGGTCGCATGACGGATATCCGTCAACAATCCGCCGTTTCAACGCCTTCGACAACACCGACGCCCCTTTTGTCCGCAGCAACATATTTGCCTGATGCGAACTTGACCGGACGCAGTCCTTTAATGGTAATCCGTTTCAACAAAAAAGACGTCGTTTATGAACAATCTTTATACAAAGCGGTCAAAGCCGCTTTGGATAAACGTCCGAACACAAGCTTTGAAGTTGTCGCCGTCAGTCCCTCCGGCACGAAATCCGGTGAAATCGAAGCGGCTAAAAATGCCGATGCCGTTCGTAATTCCCTGATTTCCATGGGATTGCCGGAAAGCCGTATTTACTCCTCAAAAACAAAAAACACTTCCATTCGGACAACGGAAGTTCATTTGTATTTGAAATAAGACATCCCGAAAAAATGGGGAAAGGATTCTTCGGTGAACGCGGCAAAAGCGGAACAGCAGCTTCTTGACAAATTAAAACGGATTGAGCCGATGAAAGCGGCTTCAACGGCTTTGCTTGTAAAAATATCCGCTTTAAATCCGGCGAATCAAACCCAAAACCACGTTCAAATGACGCTCGGCGCTTTGAATGAAATGATCATCAAATCACAATGCGGTCTGTACGTTTTATCCAACAATGACATCATGGTTGTCGGTCAAAGCATACTGCCGCAGTCGTTGACGAATACGATCGCTTCCATTCGACGGATATTTCAATCCGATTCCTTTGCCGCCAAAAATCCCAATGATTTTATCCGCGTCTATCCTCTAAGCAACCAATTCGACACTGTTATGGCTTATGCCAAAGAGCGACAGGCGGCCGTTGAAAACCAGCAGTTCCAGAAAAAAGAAATCCCTTTGGCGCCCGAACACTTGGACGCGATTCTGCGCAATATTCAGGGATTCAACATTTTAAAAATCATTCGCAGACAAGAAGCCATTCAAATTACGCCGCGCGGAGAATTGTCCTCTTTATTTTTGGAATACTTTACATCCATGGCCGACTTGAAAAAAGCGATTGCTCCCGATGTAAACGTATTGTCCAACCGTTGGTTGTTTCAGCATTTAAGCGAAACTTTGGATAAAAGAATGTTGGGCATTTTTAAAGAGCTGTTTGCACATACACCAAAAAACATATCTTTAAATTTGAATATTTCGACTATTTTCACCCCCGCCTTTGAACAATTTCTGTCAGAAATGCCGGAAAATATGTCGATCGTTGTCGAAGTCCAATTGATGGATATCATCCAGAATACACAAAACTATCTGGTTGCTCGCGATTTATTGCATGAATCGGGGCATCAAATTCTGATTGACGGCCTGCACCCGATTTCATTCAAATTCATGGATATGAATACCTTGGATTCGGATTTAATGAAATTAAACTGGTCACCGGCGTTGACCAAAGAAAACGAATCGGATTTTTTAAACAGCATCGATCCCGGCCGCATCATTTTAATGCGTTGCGAAGACGAAACTGCGTTGGCATGGGGATTAACCCATAAAATCAGGAGTTTTCAGGGATATTTCATTGACGCATTAACCGCCGCCAAAACGAAAAAGACCTGCCCGCAGAAAGCAAACTGCACTCAGGCGCAATGCGGTTCCAGAAAAGCTTGCATCGCCGGCGCACAAAAGGCAGGATGCCTGATGCCTGAACGATTGGATTATCCTATCGAATACAGAAAAGGGGGTAACCGATGATTAATCAGGAAGAACCTTTGCGCCATTACTTGGCCGGACCGATCAGGGATAACAAGCCCGTTACCGTTTTGCAGTTAAAGATTTCCTTAATCGACGAATCTTTGCGCAAGGACGGATTGCTCAGCTCCATTACAAACAGTTTTTATGATGTATTGGCATTGTACGGACAGGCTTTCTGTTTAAAAAACGATGATATTTTTATCGTTTATTCCGCCAAGGTCAGTGAAAACACCATTCGGGCGGCATTGATCAAAACGTGGATGTATTTTTCCGCAGACAAAAAAACCGCACAGGCGAAAGAATTACTGGAAAAATCTTATTTTCTGCCGAATGACAAGGATGCTTTGATGCACGAAATAGCCCGAATCGGCAATGGACCGTCCCGCGTATTAGGCGAAAAAAAAGAAAAAAAGAAA
>JAZNBT010000117.1:0-12266 GCA_045587165.1 Alphaproteobacteria bacterium
GCCGACGGATATGCAGGTTGTTATCGAAACGTTGATATAAACAAACACGAAAAGCCTGCAAAAGCAGGCTTTTTTTTGTTTGCGAAAAATCCGCCGATTAGCCCTGACGAGCCTTCATGCGCGGGTTTTTCTTATTAATAATATAAACGCGCCCTTTTCTGCGAACGATTTTGCAATCTTTGTCACGCAGCTTAGCGGATTTCAGGGAATTACGAACTTTCATAACACAATCCTTAAACTTAACTTTCTTCTAATGAAGATAGGTGACAATACAAAGATTGTCGGTTATTGTCAATCATTAAAGGGGCGATTTTTCGTCGAAAAGGAGTTTTTTATGCGACAGGCTTTTTATTTTTTGATTTTGCCGTTTTTGGCTGCGTGTACGTTTATACCGGAAGAATGGTTGGGAACTTCCGTCGAATTTGAAAAAATGTCTTCTTCGGCGCGTTCTTACACGATTCTGCCTCCGCCGCCGAGAACCGTTTTTGTCGGGTCTCAGACGGTGTACCAAAATAATTATGTATTAAATGAAACTTCATCGGCAAAGGTCGGTGAAACCGTTTTAAGGGTGAAGGCCTTTAAAAAGGATAATTTCGTTTCCGATGAATTACGCTTGGAGCAGCCTGTGACGATTAAAATCGGATCCGAAGAAATGGTCTTGCCCGCTAAAAAGTATGAAATTTTCGGTATATTCGAACAAAAAGATAAGACCTATTTTGTTTTGCCGAAATTCGATCATTATTATTTCCTTGTTGATATGAACGGGGTTTTGCAGCGTCAGTTTTTATATGAAATAAAGGGAAACGACAAGGTTACCCTGTTTCCTGAAAAGGCATCATTTTTTCCCGAATCGGCCCGTTTGAAACGTGAAATGTTTTTTGAACAGGCAAAGATACCGTTTTTAGATTTCGAGGTCGTATATGACGGTGTCAAAAACAATCAGATCGTCCTGTTCTATAAAGACGCCGTTCCCGGAACAAACGGCGGCAGCGGCAGCTTTGACACGCTGGGATATCCTGCCGATTCGACGATGATTTCGGTTGCGGGACGTTTACTGCGTGTTTTACGGGCGGATAAAGAACAAATCAGTTATATCGTCGTGAAAGAGTAATTTTGCGCTCTAAAATAAAAAGGCGGGATTTTTTCCGCCTTTTTATTTATAAGGGATGTGAAAATTTAATTCTTTGAAGAGGAACGGAATAATATGCCGTTGGTTTTAATCGCGCCTTTTTTGTCTTTAATTTTGTTTTGCGTCGGTTTTTATATGATGACGCAAGATATGGCTCAAATGCCTATGACGGTCGCTTTTATTGTAGCTTCTGTCGTTGCTGTTCTTATTAATTTTAAACAAAAGCTCAAAGACAGAATAGATGTGTTTGCTGCGGGAATGGGGCAGCGGGATATCATGATAATGGTTTCCATATTTATTTTGGCGGGAGCGTTTACGGCAACGGCTCAGGCGGTTGGATCGGTTGATTCCGCCGTTCGCATAGCAAGCGTTATTATTCCCGAAAACTATATGACGGCGGGACTTTTTATCATATCGGCTTTGATTTCGTTGGCGATCGGCACGTCTTGCGGAACGATAGCGGCCATTACGCCGATAGCCGTTTCGTTGGCAAATGTGTTGGGATTGAATGCCGGATTGGTTTTGGGTGCCGTTGTCGGCGGTTCCATGTTCGGGGACAATCTTTCGGTTATTTCGGATACGACGATCGCCGCGACGGGAACGCAAAAAGTCGCGATGAGAGATAAAACGATCTATAATTTTAAGATCGTTATCGTGCCCGCCTTGCTTTGTGTCGTTTTATACGCCTTGATCGGGACGGCGGAAACCGCCGGAAAAACGCACGATGTCCAGTCGGCGGGATTAACGGATTATGTTAAGATCGTACCATATTTGTTTCTGCTGTGTTTAGGCGTTAAGGGATTTAACGTTCTGATGATTTTAAGCACGGGCATTCTGCTGAACATTGTCATCGGTTTGACGACGGGGATGTTTGCGTTGCCGAAAGCCGTCGGTTTGATCGGGACGGGGGCGTTGAATATGTCGGAAACGATTATTATCGCCATGTTGGCGGGCGGAATGTTGGAAACCGTACGCCGCGGCGGAGGCTTGGACTTTTTTGTCAAAGCGACGGACGGCATGATGACGAGCGCCAAGTCGTGCGAATTTGGAATTTGTCTGTTGACCGGCTTTACCAATTTGTTTACGGCGAATAATACGGTGGCCATTTTGACCGTAGGCCCGATAGCAAAGGAAATCAGCGACAAGAAAGGTTTAAATCCCAAGCGCATAGCCAGTTTGTTGGATGCGACCTCCTGTGTTGTTCAAGGCGTTTTGCCGTACGGAGCGCAGATATTGATTGCGATGAGTTTGGCGGAAAACGTAATGCCGTTTGATATTATCAAAACGATGTACTATCCGATGTCGGTTTCTGTTTCTTTGCTGATTTCAATCGCTTTGGTTAAAAGAAAATAAAACCGTTTTTTAGGTATAAAAAACTCCCGTCGAAAGACGGGAGTTTTCTTTATAGAACGAAAGAAATTATTTCTTTTCGTTTTCGGCTTCTTTCTTGGCAATCGCGGCGCCCAAGATGTCGCCCAAGGAAGCACCGGAGTCGGTGGAACCGAATTCGGACAAAGCTTCTTTTTCTTCGGCGATTTCGCGTGCTTTGATGGACAAGGTGATCTTGCGGGTTTTAGCGTCAATCGTTGTGACTTTCGCGTCAACCTTGTCACCGATCGCAAAGCGTTCCGGACGCTGTTCCGAACGATCGCGGGACAGGTCGGCTTTGCGGATAAAGCCTTTGGAGCCGTTGACATCGACTTCGATTCCGTTGTCGGCGACAGCGGCAACGATACCGGTGACGACGTCGCCTTTCTTAATGTCGGAAACGGCATCGGCGAACGGATCGCTTGTCAGCTGTTTGACACCCAAAGAAATGCGTTCTTTTTCAACATCGACATCCAAAACTTTGGCTTTGATGACATCGCCTTTCTTGTAATCCTTGACGGCTTCTTCGCCGGCCTTGTCCCAAGACAGGTCGGACAAATGAACCATACCGTCGATATCGCCGTTCAAACCGACGAACAGACCGAATTCGGTGATGTTGCGGATTTCGCCTTCAATGACCGTACCGGCCGGAGACGTTTCGGCAAAAGCTTCCCAAGGATTGGCCAAGCACTGCTTCAAGCCCAAGGAAATGCGGCGTTTGGACTGATCGACATCCAGAACCATGACTTCGACTTCCTGAGAAGTGGAAATGATTTTGCCCGGATGCGTGTTTTTCTTCGTCCAGCTCATTTCGGAAACGTGGACCAAGCCTTCGACACCCTGTTCCAGTTCGATGAACGCACCGTAATCGGTGATGTTCGTGACGTGACCGATCAATTTGGCGCCGACAGGATATTTCTGATCGACACCGGCCCAAGGATCGGCTTCCAACTGCTTCATGCCCAAGCTGATGCGCTGGGTTTCGGGGTTGAAACGGATGATCTGGACTTTTACCGGCTGACCGATTGTCAAAGCTTCGGACGGATGATTGATGCGCTTCCAAGCGATATCCGTGACGTGCAACAAGCCGTCAACGCCGCCCAAGTCAATGAACGCACCGTAATCGGTGATATTCTTGACAACGCCGTCCAGAATCTGGCCTTCGGACAAATTCTTGATCAATTCGGAACGCTGTTCGACGCGTGTTTCTTCCAAAACGGCACGGCGGGAAACGACGATGTTTCCGCGGGCGCGATCCATTTTCAAAATCTGGAACGGCTGCGGCGTGCCCATCAACGGACCGACGTCGCGAACCGGACGAATGTCGACCTGAGATCCCGGCAGGAAAGCGATCGCTCCGGACAGATCAACCGTAAAGCCGCCTTTGACGCGACCGAAGATAACACCCGTAACGCGTTCGCCGTTGGCCTGAGCTTTTTCCAGTTCGTTCCAAGCTTCTTCGCGGCGAGCTTTTTCGCGGGACAGAACGACCATGCCGTCCTTGTCTTCGTAACGATCGATGAATACATCGACCTGATCGCCGACTTTCATTTCTGCATTAAAGCCGAATTCGCGGCGGGCAATGCGGCCTTCCGATTTCAGGCCGACGTCGATTGTCACGAAATCATCGGACAAAGCAACGATTGTACCCTTAACGACAGAGCCTTCCAGCCCTTTGTCTTCGCCAAACATTTCATTGAACAGTTCGGCAAAATTTTCTTTCATCGCCGGAATTTCTTCGGCTGTAGTTTTAGTAACCATGTAAATTTAAATCCTTCATATTTTGTATTCATGCCGTTCGGTTGTATCCGAAGGTCTGCACGGAAAAAACAACGGAATCGCCGTGCCTTCGACTCCGATGTCTGTATACACGAAAACGACAAGTTTTGCAAAGATTTTTATGGTTTTGGGATAAGTGCTTTTCTTTTGCAGGTTCATCTGATAAACTTTTGTCGACTTTGAATGCAAAGTCAGGGCGTCAGAAACCCTTTTCGATAACAGTCGCATTGTGTATGGCGACTCATAAATTATGCGCCGATTTCCTCCTTAAAGGGCGGGTGTCGGCGTCTATAAGGCTATGCGCGAAAAACGCCGAGCCGTCTTTGTTATCGAACGGTTTCTGAACACTCCGCCCACCTTTTCCCAAAGGTGGGTTTTGTTCTTTTGTGTGAAAAAAGGAGAGTTTGGAAAATGAAAAAATATTTTTTAGCAGTAATTTTGTTTACGGGGGCATGCGCTCCAATTCCTCATTATTCGTTGACCAAAGTTTCTTGGACGCAGGAAGGAAAGAATTGCATTTATCAGGAAAACTACGGCGATATGAGAGAAGAATGGAATATAGAAAAATTCAAATATGAAAAGAAAGAATACATCAGTTCTGTCCGAACGATAAAATACGGAAATACATCGTGTGAAAAAATCATTGAGGCAGAATTGAAAAATAAAACGAATAAAAGCGCAATACCGAACAAGTTTCATCAAATAAACAGTGTCAGTGATACGCGTATCTCACCCGTTATACAACAAATTCAATAAAATAGATGGAGTAAAAACGCCTTATCTGCCGGCGGTTTTCGATTGCGTTAAAGCAACGGCGGGCAGGGCGTTCTTTTTCGTTTTATCCATTCCCAATGTGTCCGTTAACCGTTCCAGTTTGTCAACGTATCCTTTCATCGTTCCCAATCCCTGTTTCCAAAAATCGGGTTTCGATACGTCCAGACCGAACGGTTTTAATAAATCGGCGCACTGTTCCGTTGAACCTTTTGACAGCATTTCCTTGTATTTATTCGGAAAATCCTTGACCGTCCCGTCTTTGTACACCTGATACAGCGAAGAAGTCAGGCACTCGCCGAATGCGTATCCGTAAACATAAAACGGGGTACGCAGTAAATGTGGTACGTCCGCCCATGACGAGGACGTTTGTTCGTCATTGATGACGCTCGGGCCTAAGGCGTTGCTTTGCGCTTTTGTCCATATGGCGTTTAAATCCGCCGCGCTGACTGCTCCTTTTTCCCGAACGCCGTTATGCATGTCTTCTTCGTAATGGTGTAAAGCGACCTGTCTGAACGTCGTCAACATGACGCGGTTCATTTTGTCGGACAACAGGGCAAAGCGCTGTTCGGGATTCTTTTCCTTTTGCAGCATTTTATCAAAAGTCAGCATTTCCCCGAAAATCGAAGCCGTTTCTTCCATCGTGATCGGCATTTGCGTACCGAGCGCGCCGTTTTTCTTGGACAGTTCGTAATGAATGCCGTGTCCCAATTCGTGCGCCAAAGCCAGCACGTCGTTTGTCGTGCCGTTGAAATTCATGCTGATATAGGCTTTGCCGTCAATAATCGGCATTGCGTATTCGCCGGGCTGCTTTCCGGAGCGCGGAGCTGCGTCAATGCGTTTTTCTTCAAAGAATTTTTCGGCGATTTCGCCCATTTCCGGATCGAATTCACGATAGGAAGACAAAACGATATCTTTTGCTTCGTCAAAAGTATATCTGCGCGGAGAAACTCCCGCAACCGGAGCATTTCTGTCCCAATAACCGATTTTTTCCTGTCCGATCCATTTGGCCTTTAATGCGTAATAGCGGTGCGATACGTCCGGAGCCGCTTTGTCAACCGAGGAAACCAAAGCGTCGACGATGCCGTTTTCGATTTGATTGGAACGGTTGCGCGCTTCAATCGGCGTTTTATATCCGTATTGTTCATCGGCATACTTTTTTGATTGCACTATCGTATTGACGATTTTTGAAAAGATGGCGCTTTTGTTTTTATAGCCGTCGTTCAAAGCCAGTCCCGCTTTGCGTCTGTCGTCAGGGTTTGCGGAATATGAAAGCGAGTATAAATCGTTTGAAGAAGCTGTTTTTCCGTCGACTTTAAACTGCAGCTCGTTTTTCGTTTTATCGTACAAACGCAGGGCTTCCGACGTCCTGTTCTTATTCGCTTCCAACAGTTCTTTCGTTTTTTCGTCAAAATCAGGTGTTTTGTTCGAACGAAGTTTGTCAATCCAAAGAGCGTAACGTTGTACAGTCGGATTCGTCATTAATTCCGCTGTTTTTTCATCGGATAAGTTAGCCGTTTCCTTTTCAAAAAAATCGACTTTTTGTAAAATGGCATCGGTGTCACGATTTGTTTTTTCATAAAAAGCGACGTTTGCTTCAACGTTCATATCGGCGGTGTAGGTCATTTCCGCAAATGCGTTCAATTTGCCCGTTTTGCCGATCAGGCGATCGTAATCGAGCAGCATTTTGCCGAAATTTTCCGGTGTCAGATCCGCTATTTTGTTTTCGCCCAACAATCGAAAACGATCGGCTTGCAGCGAAGCAACCGATAAATCTTTTTCAAAAGCCGGATCGTCAATGGACGAATACAGCGCGGAAAGATCCCATGAGGGCGGTAAAGGCAACATTCAACAACCTCCGATACTGAGCAGTATAGGCTTGTTTTAAAAAAAGGTCTATTAAAAAAGGCTTATTCGTGATTAATCGCGATGTAGTCCAACGCGGCCTGAAAAGCCTGAACGGCATCCAGATGCGATGTGTCCAGAACGTAGGCGTCTTCAGCCGGTTTTAACGGTGCTGTCGTGCGTTTGGAATCGCGTTCGTCGCGTTCTTTGATGTCTGCCAGAATTTTATCGTAATCGGCGGGTTTGTTCGCGTCTTTTAATTCTTTAAAGCGTCTGTCCGCTCTGACTTCTGCCGAAGCCGTTACAAACAGCTTTACGTCGGCGTTCGGGCAGACAACCGTTCCGATGTCGCGTCCGTCTAAAACGGCTCCTTTTGCTTCGGTGCCGTCTTCAAAAAACGGATGTTCCGCAAAGTCGCGCTGCAATTGCAATAAAGCTTCGCGAACGGCGGGAATGACGGCGACTTTGGATGCCGCGTTGCCCGTCGCTTCTTCACGCAAAGCCGGATTGGACAGGATTTGATTAATGCTTTTCGGATCAAAAGCTTTGGCCGCTTTAGTAGCTTCCGCTTCGTCGGAGGGATCTTTTCCCGTCTGCAAAACGGCATATCCGACCGCTCGATAGAGGCGGCCCGTATCTAAAAAAGCGTAATGGAAATGCTTCGCCAGATTTTGAGCCAAAGTGCCTTTTCCGGCTGCGGCGGGACCGTCAATCGCAATAATCATGTATGTCTGCTCCTGCTTTGTTCATCAAAGAAATAAACTCCGGAAAACTGGTCGCTATCGATGATACGTCATCAATAAAAACGGCATTTTCACTTGCCATCCCCATTACCAAAAAGGACATGGCAATCCGGTGATCCAGTTTTGCCTGAATCTCTCCCGCACCGCAAGGCTTTTTTCCAAAGTTGTTGATTTTCAAACCGTCGCCCGCCGTTTCCCGACAGGAAACGCCGTTTTTGTTCAATCCGTCGATGATTGCTTGAAAACGGTCGCTTTCTTTAACTTTCAATTCCGACAGTCCGTTTAAAGTCGTTTCTCCGTCGGCAAAGGCGGCGGCTACTGCCAGAATCGGGTATTCGTCAATCATGGATGGCGCCATTTCGGCGGGTACGTCCACGCCGGTCAGTTTTGACGATTTTACACGCAGATCTGCGACCGGTTCGCCCGCTATTTCCCGTCTGTTGTCAAAAGAAATGTTCGCTCCCATCTTTAACAATACGTCCAACAGTCCTGTTCGCAATGGATTTAAACCGACATCAGGAATGACAATTTCCGATTCGCCGGTGATCAGCGCCGCAACAATTGCAAAAGCTGCGGACGAAATATCCGCAGGAACGGTAACGGGGCATGCTTTCAGACGTTTTGCACCGCGCAAAGTGATAACGTTCGTTCCCGTATCGTCCCGTTCAACATGGATATCCGCGCCGAAAGCCTTTAACATTCTTTCGGTATGATCGCGGCAGGCGACCGGTTCATAAACGGTCGTTGTTTCCGTTTTGCGTAATCCCGCCAACAATAATGCGGATTTTAGCTGCGCCGACGCGACGGGCATCGTATAAGACAAAGGAATGTCCTTTTCGGATCCTTGCATGATAATCGGCAGTTTTCCGTCGGTTGTTTCAAAAACGGCTCCTGTTTTTAAAAGCGGTTCGGTAATTCTTTTCATCGGACGGGAACACAGGCTGGAATCGCCCGTTAATTCGACACGGATCGGATAAGATGCCAACAACCCCATTAATAATCGAACCCCTGTTCCGGAATTGCCCATATCCAGTACGGAATCGGGTTGATGAAAATCGTTCGTTCCCGTAATCAGCCAGTGTCCGGATTCGTTTTTAACGATTCCGGCTCCCAGTTTTTGCAGGGCTTCCGCCGTATGCAATACATCTTCACTTTCCAATAAGCCGGAAATTTCGGTTGTTCCGTCGGCAATCGCGCCTAACATCAAAGCGCGATGTGAAATGGACTTGTCCCCCGGAATTTTAATCAGCCCTTTTAAGCCGTTTGTTTTTTCAGAAATTTTTTTGTGCATGAAAAATCGCTTTTTTAAAGTTTTTTGTTTGACACGAGTAACGCTAACATGTCAAATCCGTTAAATAAATATTTTTTGAAAAGGAGATGTCTTATATGTCAAAACCTGAATGGGGAACAAAGCGTATTTGCTTACAGTGCGGCGAACGTTTTTACGATTTGGGCAAAGATCCGATTAAATGTCCGCATTGCGGCGACACCATGTCTGTCGAAGAATTCCTGCGTTTGCAGGCGATGATGGCCGGTAAATCCAAACGCGGCGGCAAAGGCAAAATCCATGAAGAACTGGAAAACATCGCGGCCGAAGAATCCGTTTTTGAAGAAGCGGGTGATGATGAATTGGAATTAATCGAAGACGCATCCGATCTGGGCGACGATCATCATGATATGGCCGAAGTCATGGATAATGTCGAAAAAGGCGAAGAATAATTTTTCTTTTCCCGAATTAAAAACTGGAAATTAAAGAAATCAGATGTTACCCTTTTAAGGTAAGCTGATTTCTTTAAAGTAAAGCTGTTAAATGATGCTGTTTCGTTTGGCTATTGCTGTTTTTTTGTTGATGTCCGGAGGGGCAAAAGCTGCTTGTTCGTTTGCCGAGCAGGCTGAAAAATCCGGAAAAATCAATATTGCCTTTATGCAGTATATTTACTGTGCTGAAGAACAGAACGATGCCGAATCTCAATATAAACTGGGCGAAATGTATTATAAAGGGGTCGGACTGAAACGTCCGGATTTTCGTCGCGCCGTTGCATTTTTTTCCCGTGCGGCCAATAACGGGTATGCTCCCGCTCAGGTAAAATTGGGGCTGTTATATTGGCGGGGCGAAGGTATTGCAAAAAATTTGCTGATGGCTCATAAATGGCTGTACTTGGCTCAAGAACCTGAAGATATGCGTTGGTTTTACTATGTCGGACCGTCTTCGGATAAAACGGCGGCATCAATGTATGCAAAATTGAACGGCATTATAAAAATATCGGATAAAGAAATATCGGATACCATGACGTTTCCTAAAAAAGTTTTTTTAAGTTCTTTGGGGGACAGCGTAATACCGTCTTATAGAGAGGTTGCCGAATTCCAACATGAAAATCTGATTGAAGCCGGTGAAGAATTGTTGGAGCCGGCGTCTTTGGGCGATTTAAGAAGGTTCTTAAACACTTTGACGCCGCCGGAAGTCGACCCCGGTCTGTCTGCCGAGATGTCAAATGAAGAAAAACAGCGCGTCCGGCAAATGTATTTAAATTGGTTTAAACCGGTTTTGCTGACGGAGCAAAATTTTGATCCTTCCAGAATTCCCGTATTGGAAAAATTGAAACGGGAAATCGAGCAACCGGCCGAATAAAGCAGTTTTGGTATAATCGTGACAAAAAAACTTTTCGTAAAAACATTCGGTTGTCAGATGAATGTGTATGATTCCCGCCGAATGACAGATTTAATGATTTCATTGGGGTTTGAAGAAACGAATTCGCCCGATGACGCCGATATGATTATTTTCAATACGTGCCATATTCGGGAAAAGGCTTCCGAAAAAATATTTTCAGAGTTGGGGCGCTTTAAACCTTTAAAAGAACAAAGGCGAGCGCAGGGCAGGGATTTGATTTTGGTCGTCGCTGGTTGTGTAGTTCAAGCGGAATCGGCGGAATTTATGGATCGGGCAAAATTTGTCGATATTGCATTGGGCCCCCAGACATATCATCGATTGCCGGAAATGTTGCGGAAATTGGAACAAAAAAGAAAACAACGTATTATTGACGTTGAATTTCCGGCGGTGGCCAAGTTTGATTCCCTGCCGGCTGCAACAGCAAACGGCGTTTCGTCTTTTTTAGCCATTCAGGAAGGGTGCGATCGTTTTTGTTCTTATTGTGTCGTTCCTTATACGCGGGGGGCGGAATACTCCCGTTCGTTGGCGGAAATTGTCGCGGAAGCACGTCAGTTGGCCGCCACGGGGACAAGGGATTTAATGCTGTTGGGGCAGAATGTCAATGCTTGGCACGGAGAAGGCTTGGACGGAAATCCGTCGGATTTAAGTCGCTTGATTAAGGCTGTCGCCGAAATTGACGGTATAGAAAGGATACGTTATGTTACTTCGTATCCTTCTGATTTTACAGATGATATGATCGCCATGCATCGCGATATTCCCAAGGTTATGCCTTATTTGCATTTGCCGATTCAATCAGGCTCCGACCGTATTTTGAAAAAGATGAACCGCCGATATACTTGTGCGCAATACGAAGACGTCGTCGCCAAATTACGCGATGCTTGTCCGGATATTGCATTGTCTTCCGATTTTATTGTCGGTTTTCCCGAAGAAACGGAGGAAGATTTCGAACAGACGATGGATTTGGTGCGACGTGTGACGTTCGCGCAATCTTATTCGTTTAAATACAGTCCGCGCCCGGGAACGCCCGCCGCGGCGATGAAAGAACAAATACCGGAAGCGGTTAAAACGGAACGTTTGGAACGGTTGCAGACATTGTTGATTGAACAGCATGCCGCTTATAATGCCGCTTTTTTAGATAAGCAAACGGAAGTTTTGTTGGAAGATAGGGCTAAAAAATCCGGATGTTTGTTGGGGCATACGCCGCAAATGCAAAATGTCATCGTCAAAGCGCCGGATGATTTACTGGGGCAAATCGTCCGTGTCCGTATTACCAAGACAGCGGCAACGACATTGGACGGAGATTTGATCGCATAAATAATAAAAGCCCCGTTCTGCGGGGCTTTTGTTTGTGATAAAGCTTGCCTAATCGTTGAATAAAAGTCATAATAAACTTAATAAGACTTTATGATGAAAGGATTTTTTCGTGGGAAAGAAAAAGGGACTGCAGCGCGTTAAGGAATATGCGGACAATCAGGTGCTTTTAATCGCCGTAGGAGCGCATAATGACAACCTGAAACGGCTGGAAAAAAAACTGGGGGTTGAGGTTAAAACCCGCGGTAATCAGATTACCATTCAGGGGGATGAAACCGCGGTTGAGCATGCTTTTGCCGCTATGGACAAAATTTATGCCGTCGCCAAGAAAAAGGGCGATGTCGACAATTCCGATATTGATAACGCTTTACATGTCAGCGAAGGACATAAAATGACAGCAAAAGAAAAACAATCCGCCGCGCCGATTGCCGATGGCGAAGAAGACTTGACATTGAAAACTCGCAAACGTCATATTCAGCCGCGTTCTCAAACTCAGGCCGATTACATTCGAGCCATGCGTGATTATGAAATGGTTTTCGGTTTGGGACCTGCCGGTACGGGTAAAACGTTCTTGGCTGTCGCCAAGGCTGTTTCCTTGATGATTGAAGGGCAGATCGATAAAATAATTTTATCCCGCCCCGCCGTTGAGGCC
>JAZNBT010000118.1:0-17192 GCA_045587165.1 Alphaproteobacteria bacterium
TTATCAAACGTTTAAAGGCGGAAGGAAAGCTGGTACGCAAAGAAATGTACAAGCACAGCTATCCGCACTGTTGGCGTACCGATACGCCGCTGATTTACAAGGCGATTAACAGTTGGTTTGTCAAAGTGACCGAATTCCGCGATCGGATGGTTGAAAACAATCAAACGATCAACTGGATTCCCGAACACGTTAAAAACGGCGCGATGGGGATGTGGTTGGAAGGCGCCCGCGACTGGTCGATTTCCAGAAACCGCTTCTGGGGAACGCCGATTCCCGTTTGGAAATCCGACGATCCGAAATATCCGCGTGTGGACGTTTACGGTTCGATCGCCGAACTGGAAAAAGATTTCGGCGTTAAAGTCACGGATTTGCATCGTCCGTTCATTGATACGCTGGTTCGCCCGAACCCCGACGATCCGACCGGAAAATCGATGATGCGCCGTGTTGAAGACGTGTTGGACTGCTGGTTTGAATCCGGTTCCATGCCGTTTGCTCAGGTTCACTATCCGTTTGAAAACAAAGAATGGTTCGAAAATCATTCTCCGGCGGATTTCATCGTTGAATACTTGGCTCAGACTCGCGGTTGGTTCTATACGTTGATGGTGATGAGCACCGCTTTGTTTGATCGCGCACCGTTCAAAACATGTCTGTGTCACGGCGTCGTTTTGGATGAAAATCAGCAGAAACTGTCCAAGCGTTTGCGCAACTATCCCGATCCGACCGATGTCTTTAATACGTTGGGCTCGGATGCTTTGCGTTGGTTCTTGGTTTCTTCGCCGATTTTGCGCGGCGGCAACCTGTCCATCGACCGTGAAGGAAAAGAAATCGCAAAATCTTCGCGCAAAGCGTTGATTCCTTTGTGGAACGCGTTTTATTTCTTTACGCTGTACGCCAACGCGGAAGGGTTGAAAGCCTCCTTTACGACCGAAGCGAAAGATGTTTTGGATCGTTATATTTTGGCTAAAACGCGCGATCTGGTCAAAGAACTGACCGAAAAGCTGGACGCGTGCGATATCGTCAGCGCGTGCGCCGATGTTTCGGATTTTCTGGAACTGATGAACAACTGGTATATCCGTCGTTCCCGCGCCCGTTTCTGGGATGTGTCGAACGGACAGGAAGCTTTTGACGTGCTGTATACGGTTTTGGTAACCCTCAGTAAAGCGATGGCGCCGTTGATGCCGTTGACGTGCGAATATATTTATCGCGCCTTGACGGGTGAAGAAAGCGTCCATTTGACCGATTATCCGGACTATGCGTCTTTTGCGGCGGATGACAAACTGGTTGCCGATATGGACTTTGTCCGTGCCGTTTGTTCAACGGCCAAATCCATTCGCGAAGACCACAAGTTGCGTAACCGTTTGCCGTTGGCGTCAATGACGATTGCCGGAAACAACGCGGAACGTTTGGCGGATTACGTTGATCTGATCAAGGACGAAGTTAACGTTAAAGAGGTCGTTTTCGGCAAAGACGTTTCCGATCTGGCCGATACGACGCTGTATATCATTACGCCGTTGGTTGGAAAACGTTTGGGACGTTTCATGAAAGACATTCTGGCCGCTTCCAAAACAAACGAATGGTCGAAGAATGCCGATGGTACGTTGTCGATTGCCGGACAAACGTTGTTGGCCGAAGAATTCGAACTGCGTCTGAACTTAAAAGACGGCAACGCCGGACAGGCTTTGCCCGATAATACGGCGGTCGTTGTTTTGGATACGGAAATCCGTCCCGAATTGGAACGCGAGGGAATCGCACGCGACTTTGTGCGTGTCGTTCAGCAGAAACGCAAAGACAGCGGTTTTGATGTGTCCGACAGAATAACGGCGGCGTATACTTCAGACGATCGGACGGTTTTAGCTGCTTTGAAAGAAAACAAGGCTTATATTTCCGAACAGGTCTTGGCCGTTTCGTTTGAAGAACGTTCGGACGTCGCCGGCGATACCGAAGAAGTCGGAAACGCGACCGTCACCTTTAAAATCGAAAAAGCGTAATCGTTATGAATTTAAAAGCCCCGTCTTTTGGCGGGGCTTTTTGTTTTTGCAGAGGTGTGATTTTGGTAACTTGCGGTTTGGAAAGCAGTTTTGTAAAATAAATACTGTAAGGGATAAAAAAAGGAGGCGGTCATGGATACGACTTTAACGGCATTTGTAAAAAAGCTGCTTTTCGGCAACGGC
Source organism: Alphaproteobacteria bacterium (assembly GCA_045587165.1). Taxonomy (GTDB): domain Bacteria; phylum Pseudomonadota; class Alphaproteobacteria; order CAAGCB01; family CAG-977; genus UBA11549. The sequence goes on from JAZNBT010000118.1 coordinate 2,172, forward strand.
ATTTATCTGATCGGCTCCATTATCGCCGCGTTGATTGTCGGGTATGTGATTTTATGTATTTTGGCGTGGATTTCCGATAAACAGCGGGATATTATCGCAAAGTACTATCGGCCTAAAAAAATTTTAAATGAAACCGAAGAAAAATTTTTTAATTTGCTTCGTCAGGCCGTTCCCGTCGGATGCAGCGTCTTTCCTCATGTATCCATGCGCGCTTTGATCGAAACGAATCATTGGGATATGTGGGCTCCGTTTAATTTGAAACGCGTCGATTTCGTGATTTGCAATGCGGCATTAAACATTGTTTGCGTCGTCGAATTGGAAGGCGAAAACGAACAAAAACGCCATTTGCGCCGTGAAAAAATGTTGCGTAAAGCCGGCGTCAATATTTTGCGTTATCTGGTAAACGAAAATCCGTCCGTCGATCAGATCAGGACTGACATCAACGCTTTTATTAAAGAAAGCGGCCATTAATCTTTCGGCGGCGTAATTTTTGAATTGTAGGGCAGAGGTTCTTTACCGATGCCTTGTTTTAAGTCTTTTGTATGCACAAAAACGACCAAACCGTGCGGTGTCATCGCCTGTACCCAATCCGATTTTGGAACGTATCCCGTAATGCGCAGCGTCATTTGCGCCGGTAAAAGGGAAATGATGCCGCTGTCCGACCGCGGCGCCTGATACGCCGATGTCTGCGGGGCGACGGTATGATACAGTTGTTTTTCGTTTAACAGATCAAACCGTAACGGAACAACGTTTTGGTGTTTGTAATCACGTATCCGTTCCGGTTCGGGACGGATTAATTCGTGTAAATACGGCGTCGTCAGCATGACCAGACCGACAATCAGGCATAGGAATAAGGGCAGATAAACGCGCAGCGTATCCGTCCAACCTGTTTTCCAAAAATCTGGTTCGCTGTATCGCGGCGTTTCCGGTAATGCGTTTAAAAAAATGTTGATCTTGACGCGTTCGTTTTGTTCTTTGGCGAATTTACGCGCCTGTTCCGCCAGAGATCGAGCCAGATCGACATGTTTTTCCTGACGAAATGCCGCGGCGTTTTGCATTAAAATATTGAAATTGTCTTTAGCCGGCATATGTTTGAACGAATGGTTGTTTTTTAAAGATGTCCAATTTTTGACCGGAGCCGAAAAAAACTTTTTCCATATTTTGGCGGCGGAGCGAAACTGCTGTTTTGAAGCGCAGTCGCGGCAGAAAACGCCGCCGTGTTGTACGCCGAATTCTTCGAACAAAACAAAGCGCGGTTGGCGGGCACGCTTGCCGCATCGGCAACACGGAACAAACTCGGCCGGACCGTGTTTGATGTTGTCGTAAGCTTTTCTGGCATCTGGATCGGTTAATACCTGATACGCTTCGTTCAGCTTTAAATAGATTTCTTTAGCGTTCGGATTTGGATTTATGTCCGGATGATACCGTTTGACTTCGCGGCGAAAAGCTTCTTTGATCGCTTCTTCGTCTGCGTCTTGGGATAAATGCAGGATTGCGTAATATCCTTTTTTATCGGTCAAACCAAAACTCCCCGTTTTATTTCATTGTCCTGATGCGGTGTTAAAACGATAAAATCGTTTGTTTGATCAACTTTGATCGTGCCGGTGTAATTTAAAGCCGACAGCGTCTGTATAAATATGCTCTGAACCCGGTCGTTGAAGAAAGACGGCAAATCGTTTTGGTGTCGTAATATCAAATCGAATCGGCGTTCCGATCTTCCGGCTAAACCTTCCATTTGTATTTTACCTATTTTTGTCAGGTTTATATCTAAGACAAAACGGATGTTTTTTTGTTTTTTCAAGGCGGCACCGCGCTGGAAATCGCTGTCCGAAGGCCGCTGCAGATATAAGGAAACCGGTTCGACGACGGAACCGGATAAAAACGGAATATCCCAGCCTTTCCACGAATTTTGTCCGTCGGTCGCTTTTTTGGACGATGTCGCAAATTCTTTTTCCAACCGCTTTAACAACCGTTCGCCTTTTTCCGTTGCACACAAAGCCGAAACGTTGGCTTCGCCGATAAATGACGAAAAGGAAACGCCTTGAGCCGCCGCGTGCATGAACGATAACATTAATGAAGGCAGTTTGTTTCCTGCTTGCGGCAGGATATTTTTGACGGCTTCGTAAGCGATTTGATCCGTTTGTTTCAACGTATCCAATGCGTGCGTCAAAACAGTCCATGTATTTTTAAATTCGGGCAAAGGGGGGTAGGATAATATCGGCATGTCCGCATTGAATGCCGAAGGCGGAATTTTAACGCTGACCGGTGTTAAATGCGGCAAAAGGATTTTTTCTTCCACGGCTAAAACGCCGACTTTGGTCGCAATCAAAGGTCGGTCGGATGCCTGCGGTTGGAATACGATTCCTTTGACTGTTTGTGTCGATGTTGATGAAACGGGACGTTCTTGATTAAAATCAATATTTTTAAAGGGATGAGATATACTTTTTTTCGTATCGTTTTGTTGAACGGAAACCTGTCGTCGATCCGTACTTTTTTCCGTTTTTTCGGCGACAGGCCGTTCTGTTCCGTTTTCGAGGGGCGGAACGCTTTTTTCCGTAACGGGCGCGTCGTTTTTTAAAGTCGTTTCCGGCAACGGCGATCCGGCAGTTTTAACCGGAACGGACTGATCGGGAAAAACAGGTTTTTCTTGCGTTTGTAAAACAGAAATAACCGTTTGTCCCTTTTGCGGCATAACGGGTGGTAAATCGGAGGACAATAACGTTTTTTGTATGTCGGGATCGACAGCTTGCGTCGATACGGTTACGGTCGGGGCAACGGAAGGGTTGTTTTGAACGACGGTTTGACGATTCGCGGGAACGTCTTTAGGCAGCTCAATGATTTTAACCGTTTCGTCAATCGGAGCCTGCGGCAACGGCGTGTTTTGCAAACTGGGCGGTAAAACGGGCGTTTCTTGGCGTCCTAATGCAGGCAAGGCGTTTTGATCCGGACTTAATTCGATGTTGATTTTGCTGTCCGCCGGCAATTTGGGTAAAGAAATGCCGTCATTCAAATCAGGCAACAATGCGGTGATTTGTTCGGGAACGGATTTTAAAACAAAGGCTTCGGTCGTAACGGATGTAAAGTTTTTTTCCACTATGGCGGATTGATTCTCCGTAGCTGATTGCAGAGCATGAGCTGCCTCTTTGATGTTTGGCAAGGGGGCCGAAAAATGAATTTTGAAGGTTAAAGCGTTTTTTATTTCCGGCGGCAGAATTTTCAGACTGACGGGAGTCTCAACATTCGGAACATGAGGTAACTTTGCCGAAAAAGATATCACCTCACCATCGGGAAAGGTAACGGTAATAACGGGCATTTCCCCCGGTTTCTGCGATGGCGTAATGATCGCCGGCAAAACCGTCCCCGCCGGTAACGTCTGCATTTGTTCCGGAATCTCTGTTACGGAAACCGCCGCGGATGAAAGAGATTGAACAGTCATTCCCAATGTTTGAAACGTTGTGACGGGACTGCTCATGCCGCACCTTTATTCTTTACTTAAACGGGCGGCAACGGCCAACACGTCTTCGGCCGCTTCGGTGCTCGGATGGCGACGCAAAATGGATGTTTGATTTCGAATTGAATCGCGTACGCGCGTATCACGGCGAATTACGCCGGCCAAAGGCGGAGAAATGCGCAAAAATCCCTGACAGGCCTTTAACAATGTCGTATAGGTTCTTTCTCCTTCGCGGTAGGAATTGGCCGAATTGACAACAATGCTGATATTTGGTTGTTGCTGTTCCATACAGATCATTTTGATAAAAGCATAAGCGTCTGTCAGCGAAGTCGGTTCATCCGTGCAGACAATCATCAGACTGGCTGCTCCGGAAGCGAACAATCGGACCGGTTTGTCAACACCCGCGCCCAGATCGACGATAACACGGTCGTATCCGCCTGCCAATATCCGTAAATCGTCATTGATCAGCTGTAATCGATGGATCGGAACGTTTGTAAGACTGCCCGTTCCCGACCGGCCGGCAATAATGTCGAAATTACCGTCGTCATAATGGCAGATCGCCTGATTTAAGGTGATTTTTCCGGCGATGACGCTGCCTAAGTCGTGAGTCGGCATCAATCCCAGCTGAATGTCAATGTTCGCCAGTCCCAGATCGCCGTCAAACAATAGTGTTTTCAATCCGCTTTGAGCCAAAGCGTGAGCCAATGTAATGGAAAACCATGTTTTTCCTACACCGCCTTTACCGGATGCAACGGCAATCATGTTGCGTACCTGAGGGCGAGGCAGCTTTCTGGGAGCTAGAGCCAATATCTGTTCAGAGTTGTTTTGCGTTGTTGACGTATTCATGATTTTTTCCTCGTAGCAGAATCGGATTCTTCCGATGACATCAAAAGCAGTCTGGCCAAAGATAACGCGTTTATCGGAGATAATCCGCGCGTTACGTTTTGACTCATACTGGCTTCGCACAGGGTTAAGCGGCCTGCGTCCGCGGCAGCCAATACACCGCCGAATCGTCGGGCGGCGTCCAATCGTGTCGCCAGCAGATAAATCGCGCCGGCTTCGGCAAAAGATTCTGCCGTTTCCATGGATTCTATCGGGTCGACCCCCGCCGGCATGACCAAAACGGGTAAAGCGTCCGCCGTTTCGGTATAAGCCGTCAGGTATTCCATATCGCTGGGCTGAAACGGGTTAAAAGCGGGCATATCAATAAAAATCAAATCGCACGTTTTGCGCAAAGCGCGGATATGCGACTGCAGATTTTCGGGCGATCTGGCTTTTAACAAAGTAATGTCCAATATATTTGTAAAGGCAACTAGTTGCTCGGTTGCTCCGGCGCGTACGGTGTCGGCGGAAATCAAACCGACTTTTCGTCCCGACAAACACGCGCGAGTCGCTAACTTGCCCGTAATGACGGTTTTGCCGACCCCGGCTGCCCCCGTTAACATAAAAGCCTGTCCTTTGATTTGTTCGGGCAAGGGATGAAACGTGAAAATCGTGTCTAAAGCGGATGCAAAAGAAACCAGTTCGTTTTTCTTTTTGGCTTCTTTTACGTGCAGAATGATTTTTTCAATCAAAGAAGACGGAAGACCGTGATAGGTCAATGTTTCGCGTACGGTCTGCTGAAATTCGGATTCCTGCGGTTCTTCGCCGTACATACGTTCGATTTCATCGTCAAACGCGTTTTCTTCGATCGCGGCGGTTAAGCGTACACCCGCGCCCGTCCCCAAACGTTGAGTGGAAACGATAATCGCATTTTCCCCCAACTCATGGCGCAATAAGTCCATGGCTTCAGACATTGTCGGGGCGGTGTAGGTTTTTATTTTCATTTACGATCCTAAACTTGTCCTACGGTTCTGATTTTCGCGCGAGGGTGTATCTCATTTTGAGATATTATCACAGTTGTCGGCCGAAAGCGCTCAATAATTGAACGAACATACGGACGAATTCCGGGGCTGGTCAGCAAAACGGGAGATTCTCCGCGGGACGCCTGCTCTTCAAACACTTGACGGACGCGTAAAATAAATTTTTGAATCTGGCTGGGAGGCATGGATAATTGCTTTTCTTCGCCCTGTCCGGATAAAGACTCGGCAAAATGCTGTTCCCATTCGCCCGATAAAGTCACCAAAGGAATAATACCGTCCGGACCGGCCACGGCATTTGAAATTTGACGTGACAATCTGGATCGTACATGTTCCGTAATCAACATCAGGCTTTGTGTGACAGAGCAGGCTTCGGATATGCCTTCTAAAATCGTGGGCAGGTCGCGGACGGATATCCTTTCCGTTAACAGATTTTGCAAAACGCGTTGTACGCCGCCGATCGTAATCCGTTTGGGGATCAGTTCTTCGACCAGTTTTTGCTGATCTTTATCCAGTTCATGCAACAACTTCTGCGTTTCCGTATAACTCAACAGTTCGGACATATTGGCTTTAACCAGTTCCGTAATATGGGTCGTGATGATCGTCGGACTGTCCACAACCGTATAACCGCGGAACATCGCGTCTTCACGTGCGGTCATGTCAATCCACATTGCGGCCAAACCGAACGTCGGTTCTTTAGTCTTTTCTCCTTGCAGGGTGATTTCTTCGCCCCGCGGATCCATGACCAACAGTTTGTTCGGTCTTAATTCACCGCGTCCCGCTTCCGTTTCTTTGATATAAATAACGTAGGTGTTCGGCGGTAAACGCATGTTGTCCTGAATACGGACGGAAGGCATGACAAACCCCATTTCTAACGCCAAAGCACGCCGTAACGCCTTGATTTGATCGGTCAGACGCCTGTTTGATGTGTCGTTGATCAGGGATAGCAGACTGTAGCCCAATTCCAAACGTACCAGATCCATCTTCAATACGCTGGATATCGGTTCTTCGACAATCGGCGGCGGCGTTTCCGGCATTTCGATTTTTTGACGTTCGGCTTCTTCTTTGGCTTTTTGTTGTTGGCGGATCAAAAAATAGGCCGTTGTTCCGGTGATAATGCTTAAGAACATAAAAGGCGCCGCCGGAGTGCCGGGTAAAGTGGCCAGCATGAATGATAAAAAGGACGTCATTCCCAGCGCCTTGGGATAATGGGATAACTGTCCGAACAGGACTTTTTCCGTTCCGCCGGATATACCGGCTTTCGATACCATGATACCGGCCGCGACGGAAATGATTAAAGCCGGTATTTGAGAAACCAGACCGTCGCCGACCGTCAGACGCATATACGTGTTGGCGGCTTTCATAAACGGCATGTCCTGTTGTAAAACGCCGATTAAAATACCCGCGATGATGTTGATCGCCGTAATGACCAAACCGGCGATCGCGTCCCCTCGAACGAATTTCGAAGCACCGTCCATCGCCCCGTAAAAACTTGATTCTTGGGATAATTCGTCACGACGTTTGCGCGCTTCCGGTTCGTCAATCAAACCGGATGACAAATCCGCGTCAATCGCCATTTGTTTGCCGGGCATGGCGTCCAAAGCGAAACGGGCGGCAACTTCCGCGATACGGCCGGAACCTTTGGTAATGACCATAAAGTTAACCAATACCAAAATGGCGAATACAATCACCCCGATAATGAAATTGCCGCGCATGATAAAACCGCCGAACGCGGCGATAACATGGCCGGCGGCTTCGGGGCCGCGGTAACCGTCGGATAAAATCAATCGGGTTGAAGACAGGTTTAACGCCAGACGGAATAAAGTCGTAATTAACAAAACCAGCGGAAAAGACGTGAATTGAATCGGTTTTTCGATAAAAATCGATGTCATCAGTACCAATACCGAAAATGTCAGGGACAAAGCCAACGACATATCCAACAACCAAGGCGCCAACGGTAAAATCAAAATGACCAGCATCAAAACAATGCCTAATGCCAAGGCGATATCCGACCGTTTTCCGATGGAAAAAAGTCCTTGTTTGATATCGGCAGAGGAGGGAATAGAGCCTATTTTGACCGGTTCGTTAGCCATTTACGACACCTTATCCGAAATCGTTCGGTGCGGCAGGAACTTCGGTTCCTTCTTCCATGTACTGTTTTAATTTGTTGCGCAAAGTTCTGATCGAGATCCCCAGAATGTTCGCAGCGTGCGTTCTGTTGCCCAGCGTGTGTTTTAACGTGCTGATGATCAAATCCTTTTCGACGTCGGCTACCGTACGTCCGACCATGCTTCCCCCGCTTTGATCCGTCGGTTTATCGGTATTCTGTTCCGCCGTATTCATTAACATAACGGATTCTTCGGTAATTTCGGAGCCCGTAGACAACAGAACAGCCCGGTGAATGGTATTTTCCAGTTCGCGTACGTTTCCCTGCCAATTGTAAGCGGATAACATTTCGGTAGCTTTTTTAGATAAAGGCTTTACGGGAATGTCATTCATTTCGGAATATTTTTTAATAAAATATTCGGCTAAAGGAATAATATCATCTTTGCGTCGGCGCAGAGACGGTATGGCGATGTTGACAACATTTAACCGGAAATACAAATCTTCGCGAAAAGTTTTGTTCAACACTTCTTGTTGCATGTTGCGGTTGGATGTCGCCAGAATGCGGACGTCGACATTAATCGGTTTTTTCCCGCCGATGCGATCGATCTGACGTTCCTGTAAAACGCGCAGTAACTTCGCTTGCAAACGAATGTCCATTTCGCTGATTTCATCCAATAACAGCGTTCCGCCGTCGGCTTCTTCAAATTTGCCGATCCGTCGGGCGACGGCGCCGGTAAAAGCCCCTTTTTCATATCCGAACAATTCGGATTCCAACAGGTTTTCCGGAATGGCCGCACAGTTGACCGCAACAAACGGAGCGGAAGACCGTTTTGAATTGGCATGAATATATTTCGCGAGGACTTCTTTACCGGTTCCCGATTCACCGGTAATTAAAACGCTGGCTGTCGACGGAGCGATTTGTTTGGCTAACTGCAAAACATTTTCCATCGCTTTATCTTTGTAAATGACGGGCGTTGTCTGCATGGAAAAAGCTGACAGAACAGCACCGATCAATTCGGCGTCAGGCGGTAAAGGGATATATTCTTTGGCGCCGGCTTTGATTGCTTTGACGGCGGCGCGGGCATCTTCGGCTATGCCGCAGGCTACGACGGGAACGCAGATTCGTTCGCTGTCCAGTTTTTCAACCAACGAATAGATGTCCAGTTTGACATCCGCCATAATCAGATCGGCGCTTTGACCGCCGCGCAGCAAATCCAAAGCCTGTTCGATATTTTCGGCGTGCGCGACGGATCCGCCCTTTTTAATGGCGATTTGGCTGGCGGCTCCGATTTGTCCGTCCATAGATCCGATTAACAACAGACGCATAGCTTTTTCCTAAAGTATTGAATGAATAATCAGTTTCTTTCCGCTTTGATGATTTCCGTCATGGTTATGCCCAACCGGTCTTCGATAACGACGACTTCGCCGCGGGCGACCAGACGGTTGTTGACGTAAATATCGATGGCTTCCCCGATTTTACGATCCAGTTCGACGATGGCACCGCGTCCAAGTTTTAACAATTGATGCACCTGCATGCTGGATTTTCCCAAAACGGCCGATACCTGAACGGGAACGTCGTAAACGGCTTCCAATTCCGCCGAAGATTTCGGTTTTTCGGGTATTTCTTCGTTTGCCCGACTTTTTTCCGACGGAGGCTGTTGCATAAGAGCGTTTTCGTTTAACTCGTTTAAACTGAGCTCTTCTTCGTTTCCGGCTTCAAAAGTATTTTCAGGTGTGTCAGCCATATTATTATTCTCCTGTCTTTTTTTCGGCCGGTTCTGTCTGCGGTACGGCCTGCGCATATAATTTTACCAGTTCTTCGGTCTGATTTAAAACATCTTGTGCATTTCTTTGCAGTCCGCCGTTCTTCCATTCGACGTGACAATCGCCGATCGGCAAGGAATCGTCCCTGATTACGGCGATTTTACCGGCATAAGATTCTTTTTTCACCAGATCAGCCAAAACGGGCTTTACTTTGTCGGCCAGAAAAGGATTCAAACGTAAAGATATTTTGGCTTCATCTTTAAAAAAATGAAAGTTTTTTTCCAATAATCCCCGAATTTCGCCGATGGCGTTTTTTTCGGCCAGAGCGGGAACGACTTTGCGGCAGACTGCCATGGCAAAATCGACAGCTGTCGTAAAAGCCGTTTGCGAGCAGTTTTGAGAAATTTCCAGCAATTCTTTTAATGAAGCATCAATCATATTCAACGTGTCAGAGTTTTGCTTTTCGATGGAAACCATCGCTTCCTGCCATGCGTTTTCTCGTCCTTCTTCCAATCCCTGCAGCCGACCTTCTTCAAGCGCTTGCTTTTTGGCGGCATCCATTTCGGTTTGAGTGAAAACGGGTTCTATATGTTGTTCCAAGACATCTTGAACGGACTGTACTGTCGCCTGCAGGTCTTCAACGGTTGAGGATTGTTCTGCGATTTCGATCGTATCCGCAGCCGGTTCTTCAATTGATTCGGGGACTTCTTCCGTTTGACCGGGCCGTGTTGCCGTTTCTTCAGATGCCGTTTCGGGCTGTTCTTCTTCTTCTAAAGGAGAGGAAAGTTGAGTGTTTTGAACTTGTTCGTTTAACGTGTCCAGCAGTTCTGAAATCGAAGGAATACCGTCAACGGATTTTGCCGACAGATTTTCTTTAACCGCAGGATGTCCTTCCTCCGGTTCGTCGAAACGTCTGTCAAACATAAACTTGTATTCTTTCGCCATTCTCTCCTCTTAGGAACTTAGTAAACCAGTTCGTCCTGAGAACCGCCGTCGGAAATCGTGATTTCACCGTTGTTTGCCAGATCTTTTGCCGTTTGAACGATGATCGCCTGAGCATCGTCGACATCGCGCAAACGAACCGGCCCCAAGGCTTCCATATCTTCACGCATCATCTTGCCGGCGCGTTCGGACATGTTTTTAAAGAACAGATCTTTAATAACGTCGGAAGCACCCTTTAATGCGATACTGAGTTTTTCCTTGTCCACATTACGCAGCAATACCTGAATGCCGATCGCATCCAAACGCGTAAGGTCTTCGAACGTAAACATAAGGGACTTGATGCGTTCGGCGGATTCGCGGTTGCGTTCTTCCAACGCGGCCATGAACCGGCCTTCGGCATTGCGGTCCATGTTGTTGAACATTTCGGCGATCAATTCGTGTGAATCCTGACGTGTCGTACGTGCCAGATTGTTCATGAATTCGGTGCGCAACGTTTGTTCCAAATCGTCCAATACGTCTTTTTGGATCGCTTCCATACGCAATAAACGCATAATCACGTCCATGGCAAACGATTCCGGCAACAAGGTCAGAACGCGAGCCGAATGGTCGGGTTTGACTTTGGATAAAATTACGGCAACCGTCTGCGGATATTCGCTTTTTAAATAGTTGGCCAATACCTGTTCGTTGATATTGCCCAGTTTGTCCCACATCGTTTTACCCGCAGGGCCGCGAATTTCTTCCATAATGCTGGCAACGCGTTCTCGGGGTAAGGTCTTTAATAACAACCTTTCCGTGTTTTCAAAGTTGCCGACGGTTGTTCCCGGACCGGAAATGGCGCTGGCAAATTCCAAAAACAGCTTTTCCACCGTGGCGGACGGTATTGATCCCAAAGATGTCATTACCACCGACAATTCTCTGATTTCTTCGTCTTCCATTAACGACAGGATTTTGGAAGCATGATCTTCTTGCAAAGACATGATCAGAATTGCGGCTTTTTGCGGGCCTGTCAGAGTATAGTAATTTTCAACCTCGTTTTTTGCCATAAACCTTATTCCTTATTTATCCGAAAACATCCATGAACGGATAAGATTGACAGCTGCTTCCGGATGCTGATCTATGATTTCGCCGATTTTGCGTACGGATGAAGCTTTAACTCGACCTTCAACCTTGGCAATATCGATTAATTCTTCCAACTGCTCCGTTTCCGTTAGCATGCCGCCCGAATTCGGGCCGGTCAGCTGTTGCAAACCATCGCTTCCCATAAGCAGATTCTCCTCTTCTTCAACTTCCGGCTGTTCAAATGCTTTGACGATCAATGGGCGGACAACCAACAGAATAACCAAAACGGCGACCAGAGCGACCCCCAGTCCTTCAACCATTTTGATGACTTCGTTTTTGGTAAAGCCCATGAATAAAATCGGGTCTTCCAACCGCAAGATATCGTCGGGATTAAAGAACGGAAGGTTGATGACTTCAACCGTGTCGCCGCGATTTGCGTCGAATCCGACGGCCGAACGCACCAACGCGGTCAATAATTCCATTTCTTTTTCCGTGCGCGGAACGTATGTTTTTGTTCCGTTGGGATTTAAAGTATAAGTGCCGTCGACAATAACCGCGACGGATAAACGCTTGATAATGCCGTTTTTGCGAACCTGACTGATCACTTCTTTGGAAACTTCATAATTGACGGTTTCTTCCGTCCTGTTCGCCTGTTGTTTTACCTGATTGGCGTTTTGTGCGTCGGCATTCGGCAGATTTTCCTCTACGCTGACGATCGGTTCACGTTCGTCCGTTTGCGAGTTTTCTTCGATCGTTGTCGATGAACGCAAAACCTGCGCTTCGGGATCGTAAATTTCCTTATTAACGACAAGCTGATCAAAATCCATTTCCAAAGAAGCCTGAACGCGAACTTTTTCTTGTCCGACGGATTGTTCGATCAACGCCTGTACGGAATTGATCAGTCGTTTTTCGTAGTCGCGACGCAGTTCTTCATTCTTCGACATCTGCATTTCTTCTTCATCGTCGAAGGTTTTTGTTAAAAGAGATCCTCGCGCATCCATAATGGAAACGTCTTTTGTTTGCATTTTCGGTACTGCCGCGGCGACCAGACGTTGAATGGCCTCAACCTGACGGGGATTTAATTTTGTGTTTTCTTCCATTCTGACGATGACGGAAGCCGATGCCGGATGTTCTTCGCGCGAAAACATTTCACGATTGGGTAAAACCAAATGCACGCGAGCGGCCTTGACATGATCAATCGCTTTGATTGTTCTGACCAACTCGCCTTCCAACGCGCGCAACATCTGTAATTTTAAAACGTCATGTCCGACGCCCGGCGACTGTGCCTTGTCAAAAAGCTCGTATCCCACGACACTGCCCGAATTCAATGTTTCCGCCAGTTGAACGCGCAGTTTTAATGTATCCGCGACAGGAACATGGATTTCCGTGCCGTTTTTATATAACCGATAGGGGACGTTCTGTTCGTCCAGCTGAGCCATGATTTTTTTCGTGTCCGCCGGATCCAGTTCATTAAACAGAACCGCCATTTCCGTCGTCCCGATATGGGTCGCCAGATAAATCAAAATTCCCATCAGGAAGATCAGGACGCCGCCCATGGCAGCCAGTCGTGCCGTTCCCAAATTTTTAAGTGTCTGAATGAATGAAAGCACAGTCGTTCCTACAGCCTCAGTTACAAAATAGGCAAATCATACCAAATATGTATAACAAAAGAAGCTAAAAAAACACTTAATAAATCATTTTTATCGGCGGATAGGTTTGTTGGCTGCGATGCTTGACCGCATATTTCATCCGCGAGGTGATTTTTTTATAAAAAAAGCCCCTGCCGGACAGGCCGACAGGGGTAAAGAAGAATGAGTTTTTTTAAGAACTAACGTTTGATCGTCATCAGTTCTTCCAACATGGAATCCGCGGTCGTAATGATTTTCGACGCCGCCGAATAAGCGCGTTGAGTCGTAATCATGTCCGTGAATTCTTCGGCGATGTCGACGGTGGATTCTTCCAACGCATTGCTGGAGATTACACCGGCGCCGCCTTCGCCGGCCGTACGCAGGGTTGCGTTGCCGGACGAAGTTGTTTCGATATAAGCGTTTCCGCTCAAAGCTTCCAAAGCGTTGGAGTCAACAAATGTCGCAATGGGGATTTGAGCAATCGCGCGGGTTTCGCCGTTGTCGAAAATCGCCGTGACGATACCGTCTTCGGAAATGGAAACGCCCGTATAGCTGCCGTATTTCGCGCCGTCTTGCGTGACGTAGTTCGTCGTGAACTTTCCGGCCAGCTGCGTTAAACCGTTTGCCGTGTTGGCGTCGCCGATATACAAGTTGATCTGCGAGCTTTCATAGTAATTGTCGGTCATATCGCTGGAACCGTTGCTCCATTCGATGGCGATCTTGTCGGTGTTGATTTCCTTGGGCGTTCCGTCGGCGTTAAAGCTGACGGACGGGATGATCGAACCGCTTTGGGCTTTTTCGACGTTATTGAACGAAAATGTATTCGTTAATACCAGCATTCCGTCCGTATCCGGCTGATTTAACTGTTTTCCGTTGTCTTTGCCCACAACGCTCAATGCGTTGCCGATACCTTCCGTCGTACCGAAAGTCATCCGGTCTTCTTTTGTCGTCGTTGTCGTTAATTTGGCGTCTACGATCGTATTGTTTGTAATCGCATCGGTGCCGTATGCCGTTAAAACAAGACTGGATCCCGTCTGGTATTCTTCCGCACCGGCCAATTTTGCCAAAGCGGACATCAAAACGGTCGGTGAAACCGTTTCCGTAATGCTTGCAATGGCACAGCTTTCGGCCATGACGTTTCCGCTTAATACCAGAGTGGCGTCCGTTCTGCTGCCTTCGACGCCGGCAATGGCGGCCAAAGCCTTCATGGCGTCTTCCGCCGTACCCAATGCGGGGGTGTCAATGCTGATTTCATTTATGTCGGCCGTTCCGGTTACAAACGTATACGTCGTTCCGTTAATCGTAACGGTATCGCCGTTGACGGGAACGTCCGTAAATTCCAATGTTTGCGTATTGATCAGGTTGTTCAGATCGATCGTCGTCGAATTTGAAACGCCTTTGGCAAACGTGTATTCCGTACCGTCAATGACGACGCTTTTTCCGTCGTAATCATTGATGTCGGTGCTGGTGAACGTCAGGGTGTTTTCATTCAAATCCGCCTGCGAAGTAGCGGCTTGCAGGTAATCGGAGGAAGAAACCATCGTTGCTCCGTTGACTTGGAAATAGTTGCTCAGATCTTCGACGCCGATGGCGTTTTTGTAATAAGTCTGCATTGTGTTGTACAAAGCGTTCATTACTCCGATCGGTGCGGCGGCGGTGCGATCCTTTTCTTTCAGATCGCTGATGTTGACCGCAATCGAACCGTCGTCCAGAATCGTGCCGGAGGTAATGCCGGTATTCTCCGTGAACTTGTACGTTTTAAACGATCCGCCGGCGATGTCGCCGATGGTGACGGTCTGACCTACATAAGCGGCAATATTGGTGCTTTGGAATGTTACCGAAGCGGCGTTGCCCGAAGATACCAACATATTGGCGCCCGTCGACGTCGGATTGATTTCCAGCGTCGATCCCGAAGCGACATAGCGATTGTAATCGGGTTCGTTGTCGTTGATGTGTTGTTTCAGCAAGGAAACCAGCTTTACGGTATCGATTTTTCCGGTTCCGCGATCGATCAGGTCGCTGATGTCAACGGTGACGACGCCGTTGGACGTTGCTGCTTCGGTATCGCTGAACATATAGGTGTTTGTTCCGATTGTAACGGACTTGCCCAGATAGTCGTCCAGATCGTTGCTGGCGAAATCAATGCGGGCGGCGTTTTTGAGATCCCAGTCGATTTCCGGCAACGTAAATTCGCCGGTCGAAATGCCTGTCG
>JAZNBT010000119.1:0-7763 GCA_045587165.1 Alphaproteobacteria bacterium
TTGATTTCTCTTAACGCGTATTTCAGCTCTTTGTATAGCTTTTTATATGCCATGTCTATAGTCGTATAGCGAGCAATAATAACATAATCATATCCCGCGACCGCTTCAAGGGGAAGCAGATCCGCGCATAAAGCCCTTAATCGGCGCTTAACCCTGTTTCGACAAACCGCATTACCTATTTTTTTTGTCGCCGTATATCCGATTCGAAAGACGGGCGGATCAAAAAAACGACGAGATTTTGCCGCTTGTAAAATAAGACCGGATCTCACCGCTTTATACCCGTTTCGGGTAACGTGAAGGAAATCCGGCCTTTTTTTTATCAGCATCAACTTGCTTGACATACCCGCATCATCCCGCGGGAAAAATTACACGGCTAAACGCTTGCGGCCTTTGCGGCGGCGATTGTTTAAAACCTTGCGTCCGCCTACTGTTGCCATGCGGGTACGAAACCCATGACGGCGAGTCCGGACTGTTTTGCTGGGTTGATATGTACGTTTCATGGACAACTCCGTTCTTAATCAAAATTGAGTACCTTCATATACTCTTTCCGTTTATAAGAGTCAAGAAGGGTTTGCTTTTTTTATAAAATTTTTAATTATGTTCCCGAATAAAACTGCAAACGGCATCACAGACGGTGTGTTCCAATCCGAAATGGGCGCTGTTCGATTCGGTAAGAACGACGGGCATATGCTGTTCCTGCAATAAACTGCGCGAGAAATAATCAACCGTTTTCGGAAAAATTTCGTCTTGACTCCCGCGTGCCAGTAAAACAGGGATCGGCGGCAACGATATTTTTCGCAGTCTGTCTGCGCCGATAATGCCGGAACCGATCGAAATCAGTCCTCCCAGAAAATTTTTACGATCACCGTGTAATTCTTTACGAAACAAGGTCATTTCAAAAGCCGTCATGCCGCCTTGGGAAATGCCGGCCAGAAAACAGTCGGGCAGGGACAGACCGAGTTCGGCCAATCGGTGTAAGATAAAACGATTTAGCAATTCAGCCGTTTTTTCCATTCCTTTAAGGGTTTCGTTTATCAATCGTTGTTTGTCCGGCGAAGCGTAATACGGCATAAAGGAACAAAGAGTTCCGTCAAATTCGGCTTCCGACAAATCCCACCACTGGCGATGGTGCGGATCGTTATCGGGTAAAACGGGTTTGATGCCGTTCGGAACAAAAATAACGGCCTGCGGACAAGCGTCTGCTAATTTTAAAGCGAAAGCCATATTGGATTCGGCATCACCTTTATATCCGTGCAGCAAAACGATCATTTTTCGAACGGGGGTGTTTGAATGCTTTATGCCCAGTCCCGTCAACCCGTCTTTTTCCCAGAAAAAAATTTGTTTTGCCATTTTTTTGGTCCCGTTTATTGTTCCTTTCTGATTATAACGGCTGATTTATTGACTTTTAAGCGGTTTTTTGCATATTCTTGAATGGCAAAAAAGGAAAAAGTCATGACAGCGGTCTCTTCGCGGTCGGAGGATTATTTGGAAGCGTTGTTCCATTTGGAAACCACCGGCTGCAAACAAACGGTAACAGCTTTGGCTGAAAATTTAAAGCTGACAAAAGGAACCATTGCCAGCGTTATCAAAAAAATGACGGAACAGGATTTGGTCTGGCATGAATCTTATGGTTCAATTCGTTTAACGCCGAAGGGACGTTTGATCGGGTGGCAGGTTTATATGAAACATGAGCGCCTGATGTCGTTTTTTCATGAATTTTTAGGACAGGACGCCATCCGTTCCGAAGAAATGGCCTGTCTGATCGAACATCATCTGGACGGTGCGGCGGCTGACAGGTTTTTTAACCTGATTGATTTTTTACAAAAGGCGCGGGCGGATCGAAAAGAATGGACTCGGGATTTGTTTTTATCCTTGAACAGTGTTGACGGTCAGCCTGCTCCGTTGAGTTTGCTTCTTGTTAAACAAGGGCGTGTTTGCCGTTTGACCGGAAACAACGAAATCAATCAAAAATTAGCCGGTTACGGAATCATTTTGGATGGCCGTTTGGATTCCGTCGTTTTTAATGAACAATGCGGGAAATACATCATTGAAATAAACAACCGGTCAATTATGTTGGATCCGGCCGATGCCGCGACGGTTTGGATCGTTTAACGGGGCGATTGCTTTTTTATATCGCTTTTCTTTTTAACCGCCTGTTTTGCACTGTTTTTCTTTTTTCCCACCGGAGCTTTTTTTACTGTTTTCTTTTCAGGCTCTTTCGATGCGGCTTCTTTTTTTTCCGGAACGGACAGAAATGGCAACAAAACGGAAATTTTTTCTTCAGGCATTTGATAAAGCCATTTTGCATGACGTCTTTCCAATTCGGCCGCTTCAGATTTTACTTCATCCTTCGCATTATCCGCGACCGCAAACGAAACGGCGACAAACGGCTTTGATTCTATCAGATAGGAAAAAATGTAAATATTCAATCCGTCGAACGTTTCGATAAAGGCTGAAGAAAAAGGTGTGTCTTCCGCTAAATTTGGAGGACGGACGGCAACATCCGTAAAATCGAAAGAAGTCAATGCGTTTTCCATTTTTTCAAGGAAATTTGCCGAAACGATAAAATAGCCGTCTGATAAGAACGAAGGCTGCAAAGACATTGTCGGTGCAGTGCGTTTATAAACGGCTTCGCGTGTTTTTGTCCCGTCTACGACGGTAATGGAGGACATCCTGCCTTTGAATAACGGCAGTAAACGTACATTTAACCATGAACGCATGTCCCCCGTAACGTCCATATTTCCCCGAACCAGCCAAGACTGCGCATCATCGGGAAAACGCACAAAGTATCCCTGTCCGTTCCAAGAAACGCCGCTGGTTTGTTTTCCGACCAACAAGCGCGTCAACGGCTCGCCTTCCTTGGTTAATAGTGTTACCAAATAAGATTTGGATTTTTCATCAACATTGTCTTCGAGCTGCAGATCGGGATAAAATTCGGGTAAAGATGTTTTGGGTTCTATTTTTTCCAATCCGGCCATGCCGATCAGGATATTTCTGATTCGTTCTTTGTCTGCGGGATAGTTGTCCGCTTCAACCAAAGTCCAACTGCCGTCGCCGTCGCGCTGAAACGTCATTGTTTCTGCGGCATGTTCGACAGAGATGGCTTCAATATCGTTTATTTTTTCCATTAATTCGGGGATCAGCGGTTGACCGGCAAAAACGCTTGCGGAATATTCGGGGGTGAAAATCCATACGCTTACCGCCGTTATAAGAGCGATAACCGCAACTGTCAGGAGCTTATAAAAAGAACGCGGATGCATGTTTTTCTCCTTACCTGGTTTGCGGCCGTCTGGCCCGTCTGCGCCAAGCGACGAATAACGCCGTAATGACCAACAGAGCCGGAACTAGGACGACATTCAATAAAATTACCGCCGATTGCAAAGCTAAAATATCACGGCTGAGGACGTTTTGGACGGATCTCAACGCGGCGCGCAGCAGAATGATGCGTTCTTTCAATGATTGAATTTCGCTTTTGTCTTTGCGGGATAAAAGATCGCTGTTTTCACCGGACGATTGGCGGGTCAAAGCTTTTAACCGATTCTGAGCTGTCTGTAATTCTCCGAAAAGTTGAGCTTCCTGTTCGCGGTATTGTTTCCCCGCGTTTAAAGCCAGCCTTTCTATAACGCTGAAAGGTCTGCGCCATTCGGCTTTTGATCGCAGATCAATCAAAGACGCCGCATCGCTTAAGTTGTCCAACGCATTGACAATCAAATCGGCATTGCCCGCGAACGGATACAGTTGTTCGACGCCCAACATATTGGATTTGTTTGTCCAGAACTTGTCTGCCAAAAAATCGCTGTCGGCGATTAAAATAATGTTTACGGGGGCTTTCGCTTTTTCAATATGGGCTTCGGGTCTTTGTTTTAAAAAGTTCCGAACGGGCGCTTTTTCAAAGGCGCTTTTCGGTGTCCCTTTGATCCTTAGTCCCAAGATCATATTTTTGCCGCTGGATTTGAAATTGCGCAGCATGGTCGCCGGATCGGGTTTTAATCCTTCAATGGTCGGAATCAATTCAGATTCCTTTGAAGAAAAGATCAATGGCGTAATCGTTATACCATCCGTTTTTTTGGTAACGTCGAATGATCCGGTGTAAGCCAGATTAACCGCGCTGATCGCGCTGGTGATCGGATCTTCGGGACTGAGATGTTTTTCATTTACGGCCAGCCAAGGGGGGAATTTCGTCTGAATGGCTTTGTCGTCTTCGCTGTGCGTGATCGTGCGTGCCAAAGTCGTATCGGCGACAAAAGACGTCGGATTAAAAGAAATCCCCCAGTGAGCGAACAGTTTGTCCATGTCGGGACGAATGGAATAAGGCACTTCACCCAAGGCAACTTCCGTTTCCGAAAACGGATCGATTAAAACCAACATATTGCCGCCGCGCATGATGTGCTGATCGATGGCGTACATTGTTTCTTCGTTGAATTTTTTCGGGTTGACCAACATTAAAACGTCGATGTCTTGAGGAATATCCAAGGTTTGACGGGAAATGAAGCGAACGTTGAATATATCGCGAATGACGTTCATTACGGCCCAGCGCGGGTGGTATTTCGGATACATCAGGTGCGGTTCGCCGCGCCCGTCAATCGGCAAGGTGCTGATAATGCCTATGGTCGGACGTTTTGCTCGGGTCAGATCCGTTAAGTATTTTGAGATGTCGTATTCCAAAAACCGTTCGCGCGACGGATCCAACAAAGCGATTGTTCTTCTGCGGTCGGACGCGCTGGAAATCGTCAGACCGATGTAAACGTATTCGGACGAATTTCCGACGGGAATGCCTTTTAATCCGTAGGTCAGAGCTTCGTCTTCTTTTTTGGAAAACGGTTCCGGATCAATAATTTCCAACGTTATTTTTCCGTCGGAAGCCGATGCGTATTGTTCCAACAATTCGATGACTCGGACGGCATAGGTCGCGTGCAGTTGTGAAACTTTCGCCAATTTGCCGGACAAATAAAAACGGATGGTGATCGGTTCTTTGATTTGATCGATTGCGCGCAGGGATCCTTCGGACAACGAGTATAATTTGGCCTGCGTTAAATCCAGACGGTAGTTTTTCAGGGTAAAGGCGGCGATGACGTTTATGCTTAAAAACAAAACGACTGCCAGGATCAATCCCAAAACGCCCAACGTGCTTCTGTCGAGATCGGCTATTTTTTTCATTGTCAGACCGCCTTTTTATGATCAAGCACAATCACTGTCGCAAACAGGAATACGCCTGAAAAAGAAATGAAGAACAATAGATCGCGAACATCCAAAACGCCGCGTGTCAAAGAAAGAAAATGAATCAGGAAACCGAAAGACTGGAACAGTTTTATGACTTTTTCGGTAGCGACGCCTGAAAACAGATTGATCAGCGCGTCCGATCCCAGAAAAGTCAACAGGATGCACGCCATCATTGCCGATACAAAGGCGATGATTTGACTTTTTGTGCAGGCGGAAACACATGATCCGACGGATAAAAAGGTTCCTGCGATCAGAAAACTGGCCAGATAGCTCATCAAAATAACGCCGTTGTCCGGATCGCCCAGATAATTGACGGTCAGCCACATCGGCAAAGTTAAAAACAAAGCGATGCCGACAAAAGCCCATGCTGCCAAAAATTTCCCCAATACCAGTTCGCCGGTCGAAACGGGCAGGGTCATCAGCATTTCGATCGTTCCGCTGCGACGTTCTTCGGCCCACATGCGCATGGAAACGGCGGGAATCAGGAAAACGTACAGCCACGGATGAAAAAGGAAAAAGGATTGTAAATCCGCCTGACCGCGTCCGAAAAAATCACCGGCGTAAAAGGTCAGCAGGCCGGATAAAGAAACAAAAATCATCAGGAAAATCCAAGCGACGGGCGTGGTGAAATAGCTGACGAATTCGCGTTTTGTTAAGACAAATAAAGGTTTCATGCGTTTGAATCTTTCAGTTCCCGATCAAGCGAAGTAAAGGCGTAAAAGACTTCTTCCAATCGTCCTTTTTCGATAAATAAATCCAAGATTTTTATATCCTGACTATGCAGGGCTTCGACAACATCGGCCGTGACCGATTCCCGTTCTTTGGGGATCAAAGTAAACAGAAACGCTTCGTCGGATTCCTGTTTGACGTCGGTTATTGTAATTTGCGGCATTTCGTTAAAAACGGTGCGTGCCCGTTCCTGTTGATAAGACGGGATCAAAACGAACAGCGTCTGATGCGTTTCCGACATGCTGATCAACGCGCGCGGCGTGTCGTCCAAAACGATTTTTCCTTTGTCGATAATGACTGCGCGCGAACACATGGCCTCCACCTCTTCCAGAACGTGGGTGGAAATGATGATGGACTTATCCTGTTGCAGCGTGCGAATCAAAGCCCTGATTTCGCGTTTTTGATTGGGGTCGAGCCCTTCGGTCGGTTCGTCCAAAATCAAAACGGCCGGATCGTGAACCAAAGCCTGCGCCAGTCCGACGCGGCGTTTGTACCCTTTGGACAACGTGTCGATTTGCTGATATAAAACATTGGACAACGAAATGTCGGAAACGACTTTTTCCACGGCTTTTTCTTTGGCAGAACCGAACAGGCCGCGCGCTTCGGCGATAAAATTTAAAAAAGACAGAACGGTCATGTCGTTATAAGACGAAGCCACTTCCGGCATATAACCGATATGGCGTTTGACTTCGACCGGATGTTCGGCGACGTCATGACCGCAGACCGTGATTTTGCCGGCGCTGGGCGTTAAAAAGCCCGAAATCATGCGCATGGTTGTCGTTTTTCCGGCGCCGTTCGGGCCCAGAAATCCCAAAACCTGTCCTTTCGGCACGGTCATCGACAGGTTGTCGACGGCGACAAAGGAACCGAATTTTCGCGTAACGTTTTCCAGTATAATCATTGACGATCCAGAATAAATAAAAATCCTTTTTCACTAGGGTATAACCGCTTTTTTAAAAAGACAAGCCTTTCTGCTGAAAGCGGGAAATAAAAAAGTTTGACTCGTTCTAAATACATTGGTTAGTATTGCAACGGATGCCGTTTTTTAAGATTGAACGGTGTCACGTCGGGTCCGTTGCCGCCTGTGAAATGGTTTCGCAGGGTCGTTGCCGCCATAACCGAACAGATAGGATATATTATGAAAAAAGTTCTTCTTTTTTCTGCTTCAATCTTAGCTTTGGGCGTCAGTCCGTCTTTTGCGCAGACCGCGAAGTCTGCCCCGAAGGCTAACCCGTCGCAGGCTGTGAAAGCAGAAACAACCGCTACCACTTCAAAAAACAAACAGAATACGAAAAAAGCCGCCGTTGATACGGCCGCCAAAAACGGTTCCGTGTTCAGATTGGGCGAAATTGCCGTGTCCGTTGTCGACGACACGACCGAAGTCGGATCCAGAACAACCGTAACGGCTGAAGAAATTCAGGCCTATACCGATTCCAACACGTTGGAAAAGGCATTGAATCTGTTGCCTTCCGTTACGGAAACGCAGGTCGGCCGCAGAAACGAAAAATCCGTTTCCATCCGCGGTTTTGAAATGCGCCAGATCGCCGTTATGGTTGACGGCGTGCAGTCCGCGATGCCGTATGACTATTACCCCGATTTGCAGACGTATACGACCGGTTCTTTGTCCGAAATTCAGGTTTCCAAAGGCTTAAGCTCCGTTTTGGCCGGACCGAACACGATGGGCGGTATCATCAACATGGTGACGAAACGCCCCGAAAAGGAAATCGAAGGCAGTCTGTCCGTTACCGCCAAATTCGGCAATTCGGGCGCGTATAACGGCATCCTGACGTCCGGCAACGTCGGCACGAATCAGG
>JAZNBT010000120.1:0-15464 GCA_045587165.1 Alphaproteobacteria bacterium
GATATTTGGCGGGGAAGGCGGCATAGAAAGCTGCAGCCTTGACCAAATGATCAACCGGACACTGGTCGTCGACCGAGTGGGCATAGATTTCGTTTGCCGGACCGAAACCGATCGTCGGGATTTTTTGCAATCCCATCGTGGCAATGCCGTTTGTCGAGAAGGTCCACTTGTCAACCTTCGGGGTCGGGCCGACGGTGTCTTTGTACGCTTCGACAGCGGCAACGCAACCCGGATGGTCTTCTTCCAAAACCCATGTCGGATAGTACTTTTTGAAGTTCGGTACATAACCCGTATAAGACGGCGTCGTGTAGGTCAAAACTTCGACATCGGCGTCTTTGCCGACTTCAAAGCCGGCCAATTTGATGGCTTCTTTGACTTCGTTGACGGCGATTTCTTCGGTTTCACCGGCTGTCAGACGACGATCCAAGTGAATGTAGGCTTCATCGGGAACGGCGCACAAAGACGGCGTCTTGCAATCGATGTAAGAAATCGTAACCGTACCTTTGCCCAAGAACGGATCAACATGCAGACGATCGTTCAATTTTTCGATTTCGTTTGCAATCTTGGCCATCATGTAAACGGCGTTTTTACCGCGTTCCGGAGCGGAACCGTGGCAGGAAACACCATGCGTACGGACGCAAATTTCCATACGGCCGCGATGACCGCGGTAGATGTTCAGGTTGGTGGGTTCGGTGATGACGACGATTTCCGGAGCCGGATCCAGAACTTTTTCCTTCATGATGACATCCCAGCACAAACCGTCGCAGTCTTCTTCCTGAACCGTTCCGGTTACCCACAGGGTGTAGTCGTCTTCCAGGCCTAAGTCTTTGATGATTTTACCGGCATAAACCATGGAAGCCATACCGCCTTCCTGGTCGGAAGCGCCGCGGCCGTAGATGATGCCGTTTTCCAGTTTGCCTTTGTACGGGTCGCATGCCCACAATTTCGGATCCGCGATACCGACCGTGTCGATATGAGCGTCCATGGCAATGACGTGTTTGCCGTGTCCGACGCGGCCTAAGATGTTGCCCATCTTGTCGATGCGGACTTCGTCAAAGCCGACTTTTTCCATTTCCTGCTTAATGCGCAGGACGACGTCTTTTTCCTGACAGGATTCGGACGGAATGGCAACCATATCGCGCAAGAACTTTGTCATATCGTCACGATATTTTTCTGCGGCTTGAATAATTTTTGTATCCATTGGATTTTAAACCTTTCGTTTGTTTCTGAAAAAGAGGGAAAGCTTTTGATTAAAAGCTTTCCCGATAAAATTAGAAATTGATGCGCGGCGTGGCGCGTTCTTTCATCGCTTCCAGAACGGCGGCGACATCTTTGAAGCGGCGGTTCATGATCATGGATGCAATGATGTAGGGTTTCCAACCGGCTTCGTGATATGTATCCAAACGATAACGATCGAATACGGTCGCGGCAACTTCGCCTTCTTTGCAGGAAACGCCGGTGATGTCGGCAGGCAGGCAGTGCATGTACAAAGCTTTGCCACCCTTCGTCAGTTTCATCTTTTCTTCGGTGCATTCCCAGTTTTTGAATTTGGCGTTGTTGGCCAGACATTCTTTTTCCAAAGCCTTCAGACCGTCCATGTCTTTGGCCTTCAGCAATTCGGTACGGCGGCCCATGACCGCGTACGGAGCCCATGATTTCGGATAAACGATGTCGGCGTCTTTGAAAGCTTCTTCCATGGAATGGACGATTTCAAATTTCGTACCGTTGGCTTTTGCCTGTTCGGCGGCGACTTGTTCAACTTCCGGAATCAGGTTGTAACCTTCCGGATAAGCCAAGGAAACGTCCATGCCGAAACGGGTCATCAAACCGATGATGCCCTGCGGAACGGACAGCGGCTTGCCGTAAGACGGGGAATAAGCCCATGTCATGGCCAGTTTTTTACCTTTCAGGTTTTCCAATCCGCCGAAATGTTCCTTCAACCATGCCAAATCGGCCATCGACTGCGTCGGGTGGTCGATGTCGCACTGCAGGTTGATCATGGCCGGACGGTTCGGCAGAACGCCTTCTTTGTAACCCATGTCCAAAGCGTCGGCGACTTCGACCTGATAGGTGTGGCCGGCGCCCAGATACATATCGTCACGAATGCCGATGACTTCGGCGCAGAAGGAAATCATGTTGGCCGTTTCCTGAACCGTTTCGCCGTGAGCGATCTGCGATTTCGTTTCGTCCAGATCCTGCATGCCCAACCCCAACAGGTTGCAAGCGGATGTGAACGAAAAACGGGTACGCGTGGAATTGTCACGGAAAATGGAAATGCCCAATCCCGTTTCAAAAACTTTGGAAGAAATGTTCTTGTCACGGAACAATTTCAAAATTTCGGCAACGGCCAAAACGCGTTTCAGTTCGTCTTCGCTTTGTTCCCATGTCAACAGGAAATCTTTTTTATCCAAATCGGATTTATAGCTTTTGATTTCCTTGATCAATTCTTCGTAACGCTTGCAGCAGCATTCCGCCTTCGTGGAACATGTTTTTTTGGTTGCGCATGTTTTTGCAGCGGATTTTTTGCAGCATTTCTTTTTTGTTTCAGCCATTGATGACTCCTAAAGGTTAAAAGTAAAAAATCAGAAATTCCAATCAACGATTTTTCTTCGTTTGACAAATAGTCTAAAGGCGTTCGTTTCGAAGTCAACAGCATTATGTTAAAAAGTATAAAAAAAAAGGCTTGCAAAATAAGGATTTTTTTGAGTCTATGAAAAAAACGGACGGTTTTAAAAAAGGACGGACATATGATTTTTATAGACAATTCGTTGAAAACGGTACTGCCGAAAGCGGCTTTGGGATGTTTGACTTGTACGGGAAACGTTGAAGAAAGCTGTCCGGCCTTGCTCAAAGAGTTTGACGATTTGATTTCGGATTTGGAACAAAAATATCCGGAATTGCCTTTTGTCGCTCAAAATCCGCAGGTCGCCGCAACGCGTGAAGCCTATAAAACACTGGGCAAAGATCCGTCCAAATACCGTAATTCCGCCGAAGCGATGTTGCGGCGAATCGCTAAAAAAAATGGGTTGTATCGTGTCAATAATGCCGTCGATATCAATAATATGATTTCCATAGAATCCGGATATTCGCTCGGGTCCTATGATATGTCGGCGATTAAAGGGAAAATCGTTTGGAAAAGAACGCCGGACGGTGAAAAGTATAAGGGAATCGGCAAAGACGTTTTAAATATTGAACATTTGCCGGCGTTATATGATGATGAAGGCGTTTTCGGCAATCCTACCAGCGACAGTCGCAGAACGATGATCGATGTCGGGGAAAACAAGCGGTTGTTATATGTTATTTACGCCTTTAACGCAGCGGAAAAACTGCCGGAATGGATTAATAAAACGGCCGGTTTGTTGATGGATTTCGCCGATGCCCGCGATCTGGAAACGCAGATAATCACGTGTTGATTTTTTGTTTTCAAATAATAAAAAAAAGCGGGAAAAATCCCGCTTTTTTGTTGGTAAATATCGTTAGCCGATTACGATTTCCGGATGGATTTCATCGGGCTTGCGGTCACGCATGCTTAATGCGCCGGCAAAGCAGATCTTCGTGCAGAACGAACATCCGACGCACTTTGTCGGATCAAAAACAGGCGTTCCGTTCGGGCCTTTGGACACGGCCATATAACCGCAGTGAGTGCAGTTGCCGCAATGTTGGCATAATTCCGGATTGCATTCGGGAATCTGCTTGATCGGCGACAAATCCATAAAGTCCGTAACCGGATTGGGTTGAGCGATACCGATTAATTCCTTAACCGATTTTAAGCCGCGCGCCTGTAACAGGTTGGACAAACCGCTTTCCAGTTCTTTGATGATGTCGATGCCGTACTTGAACGCGATCGAGCAGAACTGAACGTTCTTGACGCCTAAGGCAAGGAAGTTCGCCGCTTCCATATAGGATTGCGGACCGCCGTTGCCGGAAATTTCAATTCCCGTTTTGCCGGCGTTGGCCAAAGTCAGATAGGAAATCGGCAATACGCCGCGCCCCAATGCGCCCGCGATAATACCCTGATCCCAGTTGCCTTCGGATCCGTCCGTACGTTCACGCCAGGTCAATGACGGGAAAGAGTTCGCCAACGTAATTCCCGCTTTTTTGTTCGGGTATTTGGCAAAGACTTCCTGAATCGCGCGAATGATCGGAACGATGGAGGTTACGGCCCCCGTCAGTTTAAACATCTTCGGTACGTTCGGATCGGAAACTTCCATGACGTAGTCAATGATTTTCGCGGTCAAAGCGGCGTTCTGGGATACGATATCCCCGTCCGTACCGTCACCGCCCTGCGGACAGGATAACGAATATTCGACGGCGATGGATCCGGCGTTTTCCATCTTTTTAGTGTTGGACTGCCAGCCGGCGCGGTCATGTTCTTCATTGCCCGTTACGGGGCCGCCGGTTGATCCCATGATTAAACGATCGGGCCATTTTTTACGCAAGGCTTCGATTTCTTTGCATACATGATCGATCGGGTGATCGGAAACGTTATCGCAGTTGGCGTATGTCGCGTCCGAATACTTGAACATATAACCTGCCGGAATATGAATGTCGGCGGACGTTTTTACGTCAAAAGCCGTCTTCATTACACCGCCGGCCCACCCCGCTTTCATCGCCGCATCCATCTGTTCATAACCGTCGGTATGCGGAGCTGCGGACAGCAGGAACGGATTCCGCAGCTTAAATACGCCGAAAAAATCGGTTGTCAGATCCACCGGATTTTTTTCAACGCCTTCAACGACGGTGCAGGATTTGGCTTTATACGAAACGATTTTGCTGACGGGGCAAACGGTTTCCTGTACTTCGCCCGTAATGGCGGCATGCAATTCGTTCGCCGCATTTTTACCGGAAGCGACGGCTTCGACGATCGTAGAACCTCCATGGTTGCAGTCGCCGGCATAAATGACTTTTTCCGCTTCTGTTTTCGGATCGGCAATCGAACCGACCGCCATGATCACATGGGCAAAGTCCGGACGTTTGATCGTCGTTTCGGGAATGTCTTCCAGTTTTGAGCCGTTGAAACGAGTTTTGCAGGTGTACAGAGTATATGTATCGCCTGTCTTTTCGATCTTTTCAACACGGGTCATCGAGGTGATGTCAATGGATTTATCCATCAACCAAGACCGTTCTTCACCTGTCAGGCGCATGTCGGAAACACGGCGGCGAACAAACATTTCAACATTTTCGGCTCCGGTGTCTTTGGCCGTAACGGCACAGTCCGTCGCAACGGCACCGCCTCCCAATACGGCGACATTTCCGGCCGTTTTATATTTTTCCGGTTCTTTCAGATAATCCATGAACGAAACGGTCAGATCTTCGCCGGGAATGCCCATTTTTGCGGAATGAGGTTCACCGACGGCGACGATAACGCCGTCATAACCGTCTTTTAACAGATCGGCCGGATTGGCGACACGGTGCGACATTTGTAAAGTGATGTCGCCGAATGTTTTTATGAATTCCCAATCCTTTTCGATAACGGCCTGCGGTAAACGGGCTTCGGGGATCAGCTTCGCGGCGCCGCCGACTTTGTCGGATCCTTCGAATACGGTGACGTTATAGCCTTTGCGCGCCAAAACGGCGACGGCGGCCATGCCGGCAGGACCGGCGCCGACAACGGCGACGTTTTTACCGTTGGATGCGACCTTTTCAGGAACGGTGACGGCATTCAGCTGACGAGCCTTTTCCAAAATGGCGGCTTGAACCGCCGGAATTTTAATCGGCGAATCAAAGCCTTTGCGGGAACAGGCCTTCATACAGAACATGTCCGGGCAGGTTAAACCGCACATCTGACCCAACGGGTTCGATTTTAAAATCATTTCCGCCGCACGACCGTAGTCTTTGTCGCTGCCCTGTTTGGCCGCCATAATAAAGTCGGCCGGAGAACAGTTGGCCGGGCAAGCTTTCATACACGGCTTTTCCGCACAGTATAAGCAACGATCCATTTCCGCTTTTAACTGTGCATCGGTTAAATAAAGTTTTTTAGTCATTTTTCACTCCAAGTTAAAATGTCTTAGAAACGGTCCCATAGCTTTTCAGCCAATTCGGCCGAACGCGCATAAGCTTGTTCAACATCTATGTCCAGCTTCAGTTCTTTGTTTTCCATTAAAATTTTTCCGGCGACGATTGTCGTGTCGACGGGAACGTTGGCAAATCCGAAAATCAGATGTCCCAGCCATGTCGCATCGTTTAACGGGGTGGGTGCCAGATAATCCAAGATGATTACGTCGGCTGCGCCGCCTTCTTTTAACGTGCCGATCCCCATGCCTTCCCATAAACGATCGCAGATTTTCGGGTTGTTGAAGGCAACGGTCGACGCCAGTTCCATAAAGCCGCAGGCGGGGTCTTGACGACCGTATTTCTGCGCCCATAAACCGCAGCGCAGTTCTTCGCGCA
Source organism: Alphaproteobacteria bacterium (assembly GCA_045587165.1). Classification (GTDB taxonomy): domain Bacteria; phylum Pseudomonadota; class Alphaproteobacteria; order CAAGCB01; family CAG-977; genus UBA11549. The sequence continues at coordinate 6,391 of JAZNBT010000120.1, forward strand.
TATTGACGGTCATCGCATCGGTGCCCAGTCCGATCAGAATACCTTTGCCGGCCATTTTGACCAGATTGGCAATGCCGACGGCGTTATTCAGGTTGGACTGCGGGTTTGTGACGACAATCGTATCCGTTTCGGCCAACAGATCCATTTCATGTTCATTGATGTGAACACAATGCGGACAGATTGTTTTTTTGCCTAAAACGCCTTTGTCATAAAAGCGTTCGACAACGCGGCAACCGTGTTCTTTTTCGCAGGCTTCTTCATCGGAAGCCGCTTCTGCCGTATGGACGTGAAAACCGGTGTTGTGCTTTTTCACAAAATCGGCGGCGCGTTCCAAATCGGCGTCGGATACGGTAAACGAAGCGTGCAAACCGTACAGTCCGCGCAACATGTCGTCGTTTTCCTTTTCGCAACGCAAAATGAAGTTTTCATTTTCCGTCATGCCTTCGTCGGCGATTTCGGGACCGTCGCGGTCGGACACTTCATAGCACAGGCAGTTGCGCAGGCCGACTTCTTTACCGGCTTTGGCGATCGCGTCCAAAGATCCCGTAATATGGAACGGTGAAGCATGGTGGTCGATCAATGTCGTCGTCCCGTTTCTGACCGCGTCGATCATCGGGATCAAAGCGCTGTAGTAGGAATCTTCCACCGTTAATTTCTTGTCCAGACGCCACCACAGATTTTCCAAAACGCCGACGAAAGTCGAAGCGGGCTCGGCTTTGCCCAATCCGCGGACCATGGTTGAATAATAATGCATGTGGGCGTTGACGTACCCCGGCATGACAATTCGTCCGTGAGCATTGATTTCTTTGCCTTTATAATCTGTAAATTCCGCATCGGGGGCGATTTTCTTTATTTTTTTGCCTTCGATCAAAACGGCATGATTTTTCAGTACGGGCGCTTCGGACGTGAAAGTCAGAACCGTCGCGTTACGAATTAATATTGTTGACATGAAAACCTCATCAATAAAATTGGATTGCAAACAGTCTAATCGTTTTTATGTCGAAAAGGCAAGGCATAAATACCGATTTTATTTATGTTTTATCGGGAAAAATTTCACTTTTCGGCGGGCAGATTGGCTTCTTCGGGCGCGTATGACAACCAGTCTTTCCAAAGTCTGCCGCCAAAGGGGGCAAGAAGCTTGTCCGCTAAATCCGATACGGGTTTCGTTTCGCCCGCGAAGGCTTTTTTAAAGGCGTTTTCGTATTCATCGATTAAATCTGGGAAGTATTTTTTTAACGCCCGAATCATTGCTTTTGATTGTCCGGCCCATTTTTTATTGGCTCGCAAATGAAAATTGCCCAGTTTTTGATATAGTCCGCTTAACAAAGCGTAAAGCTCGACCGTGTTTTTATAATCGGCCAGATCGTCAAGCATGTCCGTAATCATGTAACGCTGCCATTCGATCGCGTTCGTCGATAAAGCGATCGGACCGGCGGCCATGATTTCACGAGCCTTTTGCTGCAGTGATAAAGTGTAAACGTCGTTTGTCGGCCAGGCGATCCCCTCTGCGACCATGTTGATTAAAACGGGTTCGCCGCCTTCGATGTCTTTTTGCCAAAAATAAGACAGGGAGTTAGTGTTTTGAACAAACAGCTCCATCGGCCATTTCTGATAAAACAGGCTGGCACGATAAGCTTTCGGTAGAATATCGGACTCATAAACGACAACGATGTCTATATCGGACGTGTCCGTTTGTTCACCACGGGTTACCGATCCCGCGATAAAGGCGCATTTTGCATCGGGAAATTTTTTTGCCAACAATGATTTCGCGGTCGTCAAATAGTCGTTTTTTTTCATGAATTCCGTGCCTGATTGAAACGATAAAAGAAAATAACATTGAATGAATGTCAAAGTCCATAGTTATAAGATTACGAAAATTCAGAAAATGTACAAAATGCTTTTTTGTCTAAAAAAAATGTGCTACATTGCTCTTAATCATTATTTTTTTAGGAGGTCGTCATGCCTATAATCGCCGGTCCGGCCGGAGTGTTTGTGACAAATGTTCCCAATCCTATGGATAAAGCGGAACGGGAACGTCGGGAAAAAGCTCGTGCAGAACGTGTGCAGCGATTGATTGAACGGGTGTCCAAATCCAGTCCGACAGGAAAAAGGTTGATAGAATCCGCACTTAAACGCGGTATTTCCATCGAGATGGATGCCGGCGGCGGTAACAGTTTGGGATCTTACATGCCTTCTTTTAAGTGTGTTTCGTTGAATGAAAAAGCCGATGACGAACAGTTGCTGTCGACAATCGTGCATGAATGTCGACATTCCGAACAAAAACTGAAACGCGAAATGTCTTCTACGGTGTATGCCTCAATTGTCGATACGCGTGTGGTGGAAGCCGACGCAATGGCGCACGAATGTGCGGCTGTGTATCAAATGCGTAAATCCGAACCGACGACATATAAATTGTTCAACGATCGTCACGGCGGCATTATGAAGGCTTATACAACTTCTTTTGAAAAAGATAAGGATGAAGCAAAAGCCAAGGCCGAGGCTTTTAAAGCATGGTTCGATCATGCGGAATACGTTGAATTATATGATCGCAGCGTAATGGAATTCATGTCCATGGGGCAAATGCATAGCGGTGCATATAAAAAAGGATTGTCCGTTAAAACGATGTCGGAAAACGTTCCTTATGTCGAACCGGATTTCTTTACATCGCAACGCGCCACAACAGTTTCCGAAGAAACCGCCGCGGAAACGGCTAAGATTGAACGCGGTCATATTCGTCATGCATTGAAATTTTTCAGCAGATCGAAATTGCCGACGTCTGCGGACAACTTCTATGTTCGTGACGCAAAAGGAAACGTTTCGCCTCCGAAGGCAAAATCTCAGCCTAAAAAAACAAACATGGCCCTTGTCGCGAAAGCGGCCGCGCAAAAAGGACGATAAGCGAAAGGCTCTGCCAAACGGCAGAGCTTTTTTTATATAAAAATATGATTGCAATCCGACGGGATAGCTCTATACTTCGGTAGTTTAAACATTTTTTAATAAACGGAGTATTCTATGCTGATTAATCCCGCTTTTGCACAGCAGGCCGCCGCTACGGCCGCCGCCGGTGTCGATCCGGCCGCTCCCAGTCCGCTGCGCATTCTGTTCCAATTTTTGGTTATTTTCGTCGTTTTTTACTTTTTCCTGATTCGTCCGCAGCAGAAAAAGCTGAAAGAACATCAAATGATGCAAATGAATGTTTCCCGCGGGGACACGATTGTGACTTCCGGCGGCATTGTCGGTAAGGTCATTCGTTCGAATCCGGAAGATCTTTTGGTTGAAATCGCCGACGGTGTTCGGGTGATCGTTGTACGCGACCGCGTTTTGGGGCGTCGTTCTCAACCGTCATTACCTTTTACGGATGATGAATCCGTTAATGACAATGTGAAAAAAGGCAGTGAAGGTCTTAAAGACGTTTTAATTAAAAAATAAAGGAAGTTCAGATGTTTAATTATCCAAAATGGAAAATAGCCCTGATCGGTGTTATTACCGGATTGGGGATATTTTTCTGTATTCCTAATTTTTTGCCGAAATCGCAACAGGAAAAGTTGCCCGAATGGTGGAAACCGATGACATTGGGGTTGGATTTGCAGGGCGGTTCTCAGCTGTTGTTGCAGGTCAATCTGGATCAGGTTGTCGTTGATCAGCTGAATGCCGTTATGGATGCCGCACGTGCCGCTTTGCGTGAAAAGGGTATTCGTTACACGGGATTAAGCGTTCAAGGTGACGCCGTTAATGTCAAGATTATAAAAAGCGAACAGATGACTCGGGCAAAAGAATTGTTGCGTAAAATTGACAAAGGCAATTTGGATGTGACCGAAAAAGATGATGTCTTGACGGTGCGTTATACGGACTTGGCGTTGTCGAACATGAAATCGACGGCGGTTGATCAGTCTATTGAAATCGTTCGTCGGCGTATCGACCAGTTGGGAACTCGCGAACCGTCGATTATGCGTCAGGGGGCCGACCGTATTCAGGTTCAATTGCCCGGAGTGGAAGATCCGAACGAAGTCAAAAAGCTGTTAGGTAAAACAGCAAAAATGTCATTTCATTTTGTTGATGAAACGACAACGTTGGCTGATGCCCGCCGCGGTAAAATTTCGCCGGAATCCAAAGTCGTTCCGGGCAGCGAAGATTCCGATGCCGGACATTATGTCATTGAACGTAAACAAATTGTCAGCGGCGAGCATTTGACGGATGCGCGCGCCGATTTTTCGGAAGGCGATCCGGTTGTCGCGTTCCGTTTTAATTCTTTCGGTTCCAAACGTTTCGGGGCGGCGACGCGTGACGGTGTCGGTCGATATTTGGCTATTGTTTTAGACGGTAAGGTCATTACAGCCCCTAAGGTTAATACCGCGATTACGGGCGGATCCGGTATCATTACCGGCAACTTTACTGTTCAAAGCGCTTCGGATTTGGCTTTAATGCTTCGTTCCGGCGCTTTGCCCGCGCCGCTTGACGTGGTTGAAGAAAGAATCGTCGGCCCCGGATTGGGGACGGATTCGATCGAAGCCGGTAAAAAATCATGTATTATCGGTTTGGCTTTGGTCCTGATCTTTGTCGTGGCGACTTACGGTTTGTTCGGATTGTTTGCCGATCTTGCTTTGGTATTAAATTTGGTTTTGCTGTGCGGTGCAATGAGCGCTTTAGGTGCGACACTGACATTGCCCGGTATCGCAGGTATCGCTTTGACGTTGGGAATGGCGGTTGACGCAAACGTTTTGATTTATGAACGTATGCGCGAAGAGCAGGCTTACGGCAGATCCGTATTGAATACAATAGAAGCCGGTTTCGAAAACGCGTCTTCGGCTATTTTCGATTCAAACCTGACCAGCTTGTTTGCCGGAGCCATTTTGATCTGGTTGGGTAACGGTCCTGTTCGCGGGTTCGGTGTGACGACTTGTTTGGGTTTGTTAACTTCGGTCTTTACCGCCGTGTATGTTACCAAAGTGCTGATCTTGGCTTGGGTTAAATTCTTTAAACCTAAGAAAATTAACGTGTAAGGAGTATTTGAAATGCCTAGACTTATTCATTATTTCATTAAGCCGACGCACATTAATTTTATCGGCGCGCGCAAAATTGCTTTCGTCGTGTCGTTGCTTTTGTGTGTCGTATCGATAGTTTCCATCGCCGTTAAAGGCATGAATTTCGGTATCGATTTCAAAGGCGGCGTGTTAATGGAAGTCCAATCCGAACAAAAAATCGACATGAAAGATCTGCGTGCCAGATTGGCTGATTTGAATGTTGATCTGCAGCCTGTCGGCGAAGACGGTACCGAAGTGTTGATTACAGCCTTGGGCCGCGGCGATAACGAACAGGAACAGATGAAAATTGCCAATGTCATTCGTCAGGAATTGGGCGAAGGTTATTCTTTCCCCCGTATCGAAATGGTCGGACCGCGCGTCGGTGCGGAATTAATCCATAACTGTATTCTGGCTGTTATTTTAGCGGCAGTTATGATTACGGCATATGTATGGACACGGTTTGAGTGGGAATTTGCGTTGGGGACGATGTTGTCACTGGCACACGATATTTTGATCGCCGTCGGTTTGTTTTCCGTTTTCCAGTTGGATTTCGATATGACGATTATCGCGGGTTTGATGACGTTGGCAGGTTTTTCCGTAAACGATACGATCGTGTCTTATGACCGTATGCGTGAAAATCTGCATAAGTATCGTAAAATGCCGATTGATGAGATGATTAACAAAACCACAAACGAAATGCTGCCGCGCACGTTGTTGACGGGTATGTCGACAATTATCATGTTGGCGGTCATGTTGTTTTTGGGCGGTTCCGTTTTACAGGGATTTGCGTTGATTATGTTGTGGGGTATTTTGGTCGGGACGTATTCTTCCGTTTATGTCGCGATGCCCGTTTTAATGTATCTGGATATCCGTAAAACGTTGGAAAGTAAAAACAAAAATCTGAATCCGTTTGAAACGGCGGAATAATCAGGTCGAACGTAGAACAAAAGCCCCCGTTTCGGGGGCTTTTGTCGTTTGTTTTTATAAAATAAATCGGGTACACTTGTGACGTTATCGTTGATTACAAAAGAAACAGAGGGATTTAATGAAACTGGAAATCTTAATGGCTTTGGGCGGGCTTTTGCTGTTGTTGTGTGTGTTTGCCAACAGAATTTCCAGTAAATTGGGAATACCGTCTTTGTTGGTTTTTTTGGCCGTCGGCATGATTGCCGGATCGGACGGGGCGGGGATTCAGTTTTATTCTGCAGAATTAAGCAATTATATCGGTTCTTTCGCTTTGGCGTTTCTGTTGTTTTCGGGCGGATTGGAATCCAACTGGGGATCTATTAAAAGCGTTTTAGGGCGCGGAACTTTATTGGCGACCGTCGGCGTCGCTTTGACGGCGTTGTTTATGTTTGCGTTGTCTTATTATGTATTGGCAATGCCTTTTCCGATCGCCTTGTTGCTCAGTGTGATTTTATCGTCAACCGATGCGCCGGCCGTTTTTAATATTTTAAGAACGAACGGTTTATATTTAAACAATCCCAAATTAAAATCCGTTTTGGAATATGAGTCCGGTTCAAACGACCCCATGGCCGTTATCTTATCCGTCGGGGCGATCGCTTTTTTAACGGCCGGGGATAAGTTTTCATCTTTAAACTTATTTGTCATGCTGCTGTTGCAAATGGGGTTGGGAACTGTTTTAGGCTATGGTATGGGATTATTGGCATTGGCCGTTTTGAAAAAGTTTTCCTTTGTATATCAAGGATTGTATCCGGTTTTCGGCGTCAGTGTCGTTTGTTTGATTTTTTCCGTGACGCAATTGGTCGGGGGCAGCGGTTATCTGGCACTGTACATCGCCGGTTTGGTTTTGGGCAATTCTTCCTATCCGTATAAAAATCCGTTTATCCAATTTCAATCGGCTTTATCATGGGTGATGCAGATATTGATGTTCTTGACATTAGGACTGTTCGTTAATCCGAAAGATTTGGGTGAATTGTTCGGAACGGCGCTCAGCGCGACGGTTTGTTTGGTTATGATCGCGCGTCCTTTGGCCGTGTTCTTATGCTTGGCCAAAAGTGAATATACCCGCAGTGAAAAACTGTTTATCAGCTGGGCGGGGTTGAAAGGGGCTGTCCCGATTATTTTGGCGACCTATCCGTTGATGAGCAATATCAAGGATGCGCAGTATTTGTTTAACGTTATTTTCTTTTTGGTGATTGTATCGGTGATGCTGCAAGGGCAGACCTTGGCATCGTTCGCAAAGTTCTTAAAACTCAGCCATGACACGCCTACGCCCGAAGAATTGCGTGAAATGGGCGATCCGATGGGGGTTCCGTCAGGGGATAAGGAACCCGAGATTTTTGTTTCATTGAAATCGTCGTTTTTGCGTTTCGTTATGGGGGCGATTAAAAGCGTTCTGTCTTTGGTTGATTGGGAAATTCACGCCGGAGATGAAGAAAATTTATCCAAATCGCGGTGTTTGTGGAATAAAATAAAAAAGAATACCTACATTTTATTAAAACAACTGCATGCCTATTGTTTGGAAAAAGATTTGGTCGAGGCAAAGAAAAAGGCCGAAGCCGATTTGGCGTTGAAATCGGGCGCAGAAGAAAAAAATCGCATGTTTATACGTGTCCGTCATATTGATAATGATAAATAAACGTTTGTTTGCGAACACGGCGCGAAACGTTTTTTTTATGTTGTGTAATAAAAAAATCACAATCGTATTTATGAAAAAATATTAAAAAATCAAATGGATGTGCTTTTTTGGGGGATGACTTTTTTCTTTATTTATGTTAAGTTAAAATAATTGAATTTTTTCAGAGGAAACGCCGATGAATAAAAAAGTTATATTTTGTATCGTTGTATTGTTTACATTTATTGTTTTAATGCCGGACGCTTTTGCCCGTACGGACAATGTTTTCCCCGAGCTTGATTCAAATAAAGCGAATGAGGTGATATACGGTAAGTTGCTGGAGTTACTGTATAATGTTATCGGCGTTGTCATGATTTTGGGCGGTTTCGGTTTGGTCGGACTTGCCGTCGGAGCGGTTTTCGGCAGGGTAAACTGGAAATGGGCGGCCTATTTGGCTTTCGGTTTGTTTCTTTGTGCAATATGTTTTTCCGTTTTGCATTATTTTACCGGAGATGCCAGTATGTCGCATGCTCGGATGATGTACGATACGGTCGATAATACCACAATCGTCATTACACCGTCGGATTAAGGTAAAAAACGACAATAAAAAAGCTCTTACCTCGGGTAAGAGCTTTTTTATTGTTTAAATTTTAAGCAACCGCAAAATTGGATGCCGCAAAATGCCAGTTGGCCAGTTTGTCAATCAATGTCTGCACATAGTCCGGACGGCGGTTTTGATAATCCAGATAATAAGCGTGTTCCCAAACATCAATTGCCAATAACGGCGTAACGTTGTGAGCAATAGGCGTATCGGCATTTGCCGTTTTCATGATTTTGATTTCGCCTTTGTCCGCAACGACCCAAGCCCAACCGCTGCCGAATTGGGAAACGGCCGCCGCTTTTAAATCTTCTTTGAATTTTTCTTCGCTTATAAAGGAACGCAGAACGGCTTCTTTAAATTTTCCGTCGGGTAAGGCTCCGCCGCCGTTTGGCGTCAGACTTCCCCAGAAAAAGGTGTGATTCCACGTTTGCGCGGCATTGTTGAATATGCCGGCTTTATTTGCATCGTCTGCCGCTTTCAAAATGACGGTTTCCAGATTTTCTCCGGCCAGCTCCGTGTCTTTGATCAGGTTGTTTAAGTTCGTGATATAAGCCTGATGATGTTTCCCGTAATGAAATTCAAGTGTTTTAGCCGACATATACGGTTCCAGTTCGTTCATGTCATAGGGCATTTTAGGTAATTCAAAAGCCATAATAATATTCCTTTCTTGATTGTTTGCGGTATTGTCCGCTTTTTGAAAAGGGTTGTAAAGTTATCTTTCGTTCAGGCTGTTCAAAACAAACTCCGCCGCTTTTATTCCGGATCGCACACTGCCTTCGATCGTGCAGGGCAGGCCGGTCGCCGTCGCGTCGCCGGCTAAAAAAAAGACGTCGGAGCCGATGTCCGCGTTTAATCGCAAACGATTGATCTGACG
>JAZNBT010000121.1:0-2358 GCA_045587165.1 Alphaproteobacteria bacterium
AATTTTTCAAGAAAAACAATCGGGTTGTAGTTCTCCACGTAGTACGCGAAGAAATCGCGCAAATCTTCAATGTCCTTTGGCATCTTTACGGCCTTTACCAATTGTCCCGGAATATATATGGCAATTCCGCCATTCTTGCCCGGGTCAATCCCAATAACGCAATTTATTTTAATCTTCGTTTCCATCTTTTATTTCTTCCGCTTCGCCTTCCATAATTAACACATCCGCGCCGTTTAAACCTTTGATAATATAACCGGTTCCAACTTTGCGCAATACTTCGTGAATTGTACCAACTTTGATGTTGGCGAATGCTTCCGGGTTATACCCGCGAAAATGTGTTATCCTAATTTTCATTTTGAATCTTTATGTAATCGGTTATTTGTAATTCCTGTTCAACCATATACGCAAACGTTCTTTTCAAGGCGTTGCGCCGGGCATATATGAATGAATCGTGTTCCAATTCCCTTGCGCCCGGGCCTTCCTTTTCCAATCGGCTTACATCCCCCACGTAACCGCGCCGGGCTTAATCCGAAATGGTCCTTTGCAATACGGCCCGTTGTTCTTCCAACGTAACAACGATTTCATCAGCCAAACCCACGGATGCCAAAATGTCGTAACAAAGCATTTCCCCGATTGGAGTTAATCGCGGCATCCATCCACGGTATTTAAAATGCAAGAATGCATAAATGCATTGTTTCCGGCTTTCATTGCGGTACAACATCTTTTCTTCCGGGGTTAACGGCTTTTCCTGTTCAACCTTTGGCGCGGCGTCGTTGGCCTTCTTTATTATCCATCCGCGCCGGGCCTTGTATGCGTTCAATATCTTGCATACGTATTCCGCGTTGAACTGTTGGTAATGGTTCCGGTCCGGTTGACCGTCCCGGCCCTTTGGCAAGAAATCGTCAAGTTCTCCCGTTATGGACATTTCAAAGGCCATTCGGAAATCCTTTAACGATAATCCCGGATAATACCTTTTCAGTATTTCGGCCGTGCGGATAATCAAATATTGCGTATCGCCATCGTCCGTTGGCCGGTATCCAACATCTTTGCAAATCCATTTCAAGGCAACGGCCAATTCCGCCGTAAGTTCCGCCCCGCTATACTCGGCAATCGTCTTTGCCGTGGACGCAAGGAATACGGCCTTTTCAACAGGACCAAGAACGCCCATAACGGCCGGATTCTTGACCATTTCCCGGCGCATCATAACCGCCGTTGGCCTTTGGGGCGCAATCATTATTTTGCCTTCCTGTTCCATCGTTTAGTCGGCCATATCTTGCAAGTATTGCAACGCATCCGGGGACAATCCGCCGGTTGCGCCTATACGATGCAATTTGTTTTTCTCCATATCGCCACGGATGAAATTACGCGCCGTTGCAATCCAATCTTTCATTTTCTTGCCCTTTTGTGCGGACCAATCCGAAACGGCGTGGTAATAGTAAAGTATATCAATGCCGGCGAACTCCGGGGCCGTAAATTCGGCCGAAAAGGCGTTGTAATCAGCATATCGGGAATTAGCGAATAAACACAATTGTTCCGATGTCCGTTTGGTACGTTTTACCGTTTCTTGTTCGGAAGGGAACAAACCGCCGTCGGCGGCTTTATTTGGTTTATCATTTGGTTTTATATATGCATCATTATTTATAATACATTCGCCCGTTTGGTCGTTACCATTTGACGTTTCGGTAAAATGGATTTGACCGTTTTGTAAAAACGAATCGCCGAATGCGTACCAGGTCGTTCTATCATAAGCGGATGTATTATAATTGCCTGTAACGATTACGCCTTTTTCTTCCAATGAATTAAGGATGCGCCGGATTTGCCGCGCGGACCAAAACGGGAACAACTTTGTAAACGCATCAATACTGTTGTATGTCCAAAACCGGCCATCGTGGAAATGCTTTCCGTTGGCTTCATTCTTGCGAATCCAAAACGACAAATTGAATATCATTATGGATTCATCAACGCCAAATTTGGCGGCTATATTTGCTTCAAATTGATATGTCATTGATTAAATATGTTTTCGCCTTCGTTAAATACTCTACGTTCGGCCATTTTTAAATATTCCGGATTAAGTTCGCAACCAACATAATTTCTTCCCAATTTTCGCGCTACGATTCCGGTTGTTCCGCTTCCCATAAATGGGTCCAAAACGACGCCTTTTTCGGGACAACCTGCCAATATACACGGGACAATCAGTTCTTCGGGATATGTTGCAAAATGGGCTTCTTTGTTGGGCTTAACAGTGACCGTCCATACATCGCGTTTATTGCGGACAACAACGCCATCCTTGATTTTCATTTCGCAATCAAAACCGCCGGAATTGTCGCGGTGGCCTCAAGTCGGATCGTAGCCATGTCG
>JAZNBT010000122.1:0-8668 GCA_045587165.1 Alphaproteobacteria bacterium
AAATCAGATTGTATCGTTTGACCGGGAATTTGCCTAAAGCGTTGGATTTATGTTCTCAGCTGTTGGAAATTAAAAATCCGCCGGCATGGGTTTTATCCGAAACCTTTGAACTGCAAATTCATGAAAAACAATGGAAACCTGCCGTTTCAACGTTGGAAAAGGCGTATAAGCAGAACCTGTTTGACAAATTGACGGCGAAGCGTTTAAAGGCGTCCGTTTTATTGGAACAGGCGACCGATGCATCGGATGAAAACGAACGTGAAAAATTGATTCGCGAAGCGCATGACACGGATGAAACCTTTGTTCGTGCCGCAATTCAAACGGCCGAGTTGGATATAAAAGACGGTCAGATAAAAAAGGCTCGTCGGCTGTTGCTGAAATTATGGAAAATATCGCCGAGTTGGGCCGTTTATGAAGTTTATTTGACTTTGACGGCGCAAGAAACGCCGATTGAGGCTGTCAAAGATGTAGAGGAATTGATTGCTGAAAATCCGAACGCGGTGATTAACGATTTAGTCTTTGCCGATTGTTCGTTGAAAGCGCGGTTATGGGGACAAGCCAAATCGGCAGTCAATAAATACTTGACGGTTCATCCCGATTCTAAACGTGCATTAATGATCGCGCGGGAAATTGCCGTTTATAATCAGGATGCAAAATCCGCGGAAGAATATCGGATAAAGGCATCCGAAGCTCCTGCCGAACTGCCGTATTTCTGCGAGGTTTGCCATACGCCGTTTGAAAAGGATTATACGTCCTGTCCTGTTTGCCGCACATTGGGGGCTATTCATTTAACCGAATTGTAGGCTTTCAAACAGGGAAATATTTATGGCTTGGATTTATTTACTGGGAGCAGGCATCTTTGAAATGGTGTGGGTCGTCGCCATGAAGTATGCCGAAGGATTTTCCAAAATCATACCGTCGATTGTCGTGGTTGTCGGAATGGCATTCAGTATCGGGCTTTTGGGGATGGCGGTTAAAACGATTCCTCTGGGAACGGGGTATGCCATTTGGACCGGAATCGGCGCCGTCGGAGCCGTAAGTTACGGTATGATTTTCTTCGGCGAACCGGTGACGGCAATCCGTTTGATCTTTTTGGGAATGATTATTGTCGGATTGATAGGGCTGAAATGGGTATCCGCTTCTTAAGCGTTTCTGATCGCTTCAATAAAAGGCATAAATTCATCAACGACTTGGCGATAAACGTCTTTTTTGAAAGCAACGATCATATCCACGATTTTTTCGGCCGGCATCCATTGCCACTGATTAAATTCCGCATCCGGTTTGTTGATGTCTATTTCGCTTTCCTGACCGGTAAACTGAAACAAAAACCATTTTTGTATTTGACCGGCGAAAGCCTTTTTTTTCGCACTTAAAAATTCAACGCCCGCCGGAAAATCATAAGAATACCAATTTTTACTTTCGGCAACCAGAATGACGGATGAAACGTTTGTTTCTTCGTATAATTCACGTAAAGCCGCTTTGTATTCATCTTCCCCTTTATCAATTCCGCCTTGTGGCATTTGCCATGCTTGTTTGCGTGAATCCGTGCGATGAGCCATAAAAACATCGCCTTTATTATTCAACAACATGATTCCGACGTTGGGGCGGTAGAGTTTCTTTTGTTTCATTTTTTGATCTCTTTTTGTTGAATGTAATAAGACAACGGTACAAACACAACTTCGGGAACGGGTTTTTCCTCAGTCGGGGTGAAGGTTTTCATCCATTCTTCTATCGTCAACAATGTAATGGGAACGGTCTCCACTCGGATAAATGCAGATCCTTTTTTTAATGCTATTTTTCTGGCCTGTTCCAATTTGGCGCGAATCGCCGCCCGATAAAAATTTTCGGCGATATGAATATCCGGACGAAGCGCTTTTGAAAATTTAGGCATGCGCGGATCATCCGTTCCGTCAACGTAAATTAAACCACGCTGAATAATTTCATCAAAGAAGGGTTTCATTTGTGTCGTTGAATAAGAAAAGTTTTCCTTTGCCGCGGCACTGATGCCGATTACAGCGACATCTTGTCCCAAAACTTTGTGCAGGCGTTTTCTGTTTTCCTGCTCGGGTAGTCCCGATACCAATCCCAAAGGTCCCGGATCCGTATCCGGAAAAGCGCCTTGTTGCATGGGTAAATCAATCAATGTTTCATGTCCCGTTCGACGCGCGGCGGCAATATAATCCTTTAATTTATCCGCGTACGGGCTGAAAGAAAGGGATACTGTTTCGGGCAATGTATTAATTGCGGCTTCGGTTGCATTTATCCTTTTGCCAAGGCCGGAAAACAAAATGGATATATACGGAGATTGCGGGGGCAGATCAACCGGTCGGCTGTAAGCTAAAAAGGGAGTGCTGTTCCTGTCTTTGACAGGCATTTTTCCGTAACGGGATTTTTCCTGTAATTCAGGCAGCGGATCAATAATATGCAAGGGAATCACACCGGCCGGAGGAGACCCTTTTTTAATTAAAGCAAAATCGGGTAAGGAAGCTTTTAAATTGGTTTTGATTAAATCCGGTTGAGGGACGTCTTCATCATGCGACATGACGGGTATGTATCCGGGATCCGTCAAATTCAGTTTTTTTTGTGTGTTCGTTTTTGCTTCAGTTGTTTCGGCAGACTTTGTCTTTTCTTTTTTTTCTACGACAGGTGTTTTTTCCGGCTGTCGTACCGTTTCGTTTTTAACGGATTCGAATGTTGCCAAAGCGGACTCCAGACTGTCCAACGCCGCCAGTTTTTTATTTTCCAGTTTATTACGTTCTTTTTGTAAGTTTTCAATATCGTCTAATTTTTTTTGATCGATTTCATCTTTTTCCCGTTGCAGCTGTCGAACGGCCGGAGATTCCGGCAAGGCAGGCTGTTGTTCCGGCGTTGCGTTTACCATTTCTTGCAGGGCAACGGCTGTTTTTTCAATCGTCTTTTTTTCCTGTTCCAAGCGTTCGATTAATTCGGCGCTTTCCGGCTGAGAATTTTTAGGCTCCGCTTTCTTTTCCGGCGGTTGAGGATCAATCAAGGACGGCGCTGAAACATTTTTATTTTCTGCGGTCAAATAGTATGTCGCCGTAACTGCCGGAGAGCGAAAAAAGTCGATATACAAGCCGTAAACCATACATAAAAAAGAAACCGCAGCCAAAAAAGAAACGACGATAAAAGCTTGTTTCTTTTTAGCGGTTAATCCTTCTTCGGAAAAAGGAGAGGTTTCGTTTTTTTTATCAGTCATCGGTTGTTTATCCCTTATCTCGACTGATAAATGCCCATGGCTTTGACGATGTCTATCGACCGATCAAGCTGATAATCCTCAATCTTCTTTTCTTCTTCCGTTTTTTGATCAAACGGATCGGGAGCTTTTTCTTTTGCCTTTGTCTTGGATTTTGATTTTTTATCTTTTTTATCTTTGACGGCTTTGTTTTTGGATGAAGCTTTATCTTCGTCCTGTTTGGCTAAAGCGTTAGGCAGAGTCGCTTCGGCAAAATCATCGGAACGTAAAGCATAATATTCAACATGGCCGGGCGGAATTTCGATGTCCGGTTCAATTCCTTTCGCCTGAATGGAGCGTCCCGACGGAGTATAATATCTGGCCGTTGTTAACCGAATGGCGCCAAAACCCGTAATGGGAATAACCGTTTGAACGGATCCTTTGCCGAACGAGCGCATGCCGACAACGACGGCGCGTTTATGATCTTGCAATGCTCCGGCAACGATTTCCGCGGCGGAAGCGGATCCTTCGTTAATCAATACCACGATCGGTTTGTTTTTGGTTATATCGCCTTTGGTCGCACTGTAACGCTGCATTTCATCTTCACGGCGCGGACGGGTGGAAACGATTTCGCCTTCCTCTAAAAATAAATCGGCAACGGATACGGCCTGATCTAATAATCCGCCCGGATTATTGCGCAAATCGAGAACGTAACCGGAAATATCTTCATTTTCGTTTTGAATTTTCCCAATGGCTTTTTTGACATCATCGGTTGTCGTTTCCGAAAAAGAGGAAATACGGATATATCCGACGGACGGGTCTTTTTCTTCGGTTTTTACGGAACGGATCTTGATGTTGTCCCGTGTCAAAGTGACATCAAACGGTTCTTTGTTTTTTCTGCGGATCGTCAATTTGACTTTTGTATTCAAAGGGCCGCGCATTTTTTCAACGCACTGAGTCAGTGTTTCTCCTAAAACGGTTGTGCCGTCGATATGCGTGATATAATCGCCTGCCTGCAACCCCGCTTTGAATGCGGGAGTATCATCAATCGGAGAAATAATTTTAATCCAACCGTTGTCCATGGTGACTTCAATGCCCAACCCGCCGAATTCTCCGCTGGTTTGTTCGCGCATATCTTTGAAAGTGGAAGCGTCCAAATAAGACGAATGCGGATCCAAAGATGACAGCATGCCGTTGATCGCGTATTCGATGAGTTTGTCTTCGGTTACTTCTTCAACGTAATCCGTTTTTGCCCGTTTCAACGTTTCGCTGAAAATATTCAGATATTTATAAACCAAAGCGGCTTGTTCTTCTTTGGATTTTTCCTCTTTTTTTGCTTTTTCTTTTGCTTGTGCGACATCTGTGCAGCAAAAAGCCAACAGAACTGCAAAAACAGTAAGACCGAAACGCTTCATCTTTTTTTCCTCTACCCTTTGTTTGTCTGCATCCAGCCGGCAGGATTGATCGGCTGTCCGTTCTTTCTTAATTCAATATACAACGTTGGTTTTGATTGCGCCACCATTATTCCGACGGGTTCGCCCGCCAATAAGGATTGACCGACAGATGTATCCAATCGGCCTATTCCTGCCAACAAAGTATGATAACCGTCACCGTGTTCGATGATGATCAGCTGACCGTATCCGCGAAACGGTCCCGCAAATAAAACCGTGCCGTCATAAGGCGAAATCACCTGTGCATTCGGGCGTGTCCTGATAGTGATGCCTTTGGAAGTAATGCCTGCTTCGGTCGGATCTCCGTATTTTTTTACGATATTTCCTTTGACCGGATAAGGAATGCGTCCTTTGGCGGCCATAAAAGCTCCCGTCGGTAAATCTGTTTTTTGGGAAACGGCGGCGTGTTTTTTGCTGTCAGCTTCCAATCTTGCCAACAATTCTTTCAAGTCGCCGGCTTGTTTTGCCAAATTTTCAGCACGGCTTTTCGCTCGGGAACTTTCGCTGGCGAATGCTGTTTGCAATTGGGATTTTTTCTTGATCAAGACGTTCATGTCGCGTCGTTTTTCGTTCAGCCTTTGCGTCATGGTCTTGATTTGCGCATATTGAGCGCGAATGGCGGTGGTTAAACTGGCGATTTTGTTTAAATCTTTGCGCAGTCCTTCCGTCGAATATTCCAACTGCGGTACGGCTTCCCTCAACAATAAAGCGCTGCGTAGCGTATCTTGCGGTGCCAACGGTTGAGCTATCAACGCTTCGGTCGGTTTGAATGCCAGTGATTGTAATGCGGCTAAAACGCGCATACGTTGAACTTTTCTGACTTCCAATCGATTTTTCATCATGCTTTGTTGCGTTTCGAATTCCTCGAGCTTTTGTTCCAGTCGATCCAGACTTTCTTCCTGTTCTTGAATCGAACTGGCTGCCGCAACCATTTTTTTTCGGACGTCCAAAATTTCTTTTTGAACATTTTTGGCTTTTTCTCTTAGCTTTTTATGCTCGTTTTGCGCCTGTTTAATTTGGCTGTTGACGCGGGACAGCTCCGATTTTGTCGAAGCCGAAGAAGCTTCTTCGGCAAAAGAAAAAGACGAAACGACCGTCCCCGTCATCAAGACAAGGATAAACAGTCGAATCGTCTTTTTGAAAGCCATGCGTTATTTTACCAGTAAAGATTTTCCGGTCATTTCCGCGGGCTGTTCTATGTGCAACAGCTCTAACAACGTCGGAGCCAAATCCGCCAAACGACCGCCTTCACGCAGTTTGTAACCGTTTTGATCGTTGAATAAAACAACGGGGACTTCGAATGTCGTATGAGCCGTATAAGGTGCGCCCGTCGTTTCGTCTTTCATCAATTCGCAGTTGCCGTGATCGGCCGTAATCAGCATGACGCCGCCGACTTTTTTAACGGCTTCTTCCAATTTGCCGAGGCAGGTGTCAACCGCTTGCGTAGCTTTAATCGCCGCATCCAGAATGCCGGTATGGCCGACCATGTCTCCGTTGGCGAAGTTAACGACAATCGCGTCGAATTTTTCTTCGTTGATGGCGTTGACCAAAGCGTCGCAAACTTCATATGCGCTCATTTCGGGCTTTAAGTCGTAAGTCGCCACTTTCGGAGACGGAATTAAAATACGTTCTTCGCCTTTGAACAGTCGTTCTTCTCCGCCGTTGAAGAAAAAGGTGACATGCGCGTATTTTTCCGTTTCGGCGATACGCAACTGTGTCAAGCCGGCTTTGGAAACGACTTCGCCGAAAATGTTGCTCAACTGTTCGGGCGGGAAAATCGGCGTAACGAAGCGATCGTGATCGACCGAGTACTGGGTCATACTGACAACGGCGACAAATTTTACCGTTTTGATGCGGTTGAATTTATCGAACGGTTCGTCAGCCAAAGCGTACATGATTTCACGAGCGCGGTCGGAACGGAAGTTCGCGAACAAAATCGCGTCGCCGTCGTTCATGCCTTTATAATCGCCGATAACGGCCGGAATGACGAATTCGTCATACACTTTTTCATCGTAAGACGCCTGAATGGCGGCTTCGGCCGTCGGCTGAGCGACGCCTTTTCCCAACATCAATGCGTTGTAAGCCAGTTCCACACGGTCCCAACGATTGTCACGGTCCATGGCGTAATAGCGTCCGGAAACCGTAGCGACGCGAACATTTTTCATCGTTTTGATTTTGGCTTCAAAATCCTTGACGTATTCCAATGCGGAATCGGGCGGAACGTCACGACCGTCCAAAAATGCGTGAACGACGACGGGAATGCCTGCTTCGCTGACGATTTTCGCCAATCCGACAATGTGGTTCATGTGGGAATGAACGCCGCCGGGGCTCATCAATCCCATCAGGTGGCAAGTGCCTTTGGATTCTTTCAAGGCTTTAATCAAAGCTTCGACGGCGGGACGTTTCGCCAAAGAACCGTCTTCAACAGCCTGATCGATTTTCGGAAGATCCTGCATGACGACGCGGCCGGCGCCGATGTTCATATGACCGACTTCGGAATTTCCCATTTGACCTTTGGGCAGACCGACGTCCAAACCGGACGTGGCGATAAGCGTGTTCGGGCAAGTTTCGACCAATCTGTGCCAGTTCGGCGTATTTCCCAATTCAATCGCGTTGTCTTGTTTGTTTGCGCGGTGTCCCCAACCGTCCAGAATGCACAGCATAACGGGACGCGGTCTTTTGGTTTTTTCCATAATAAAGCCTCCGTTTAAAGATTAAAATTTTGCGGCTACTATAATACAAAACTTTTCTTTTGGCACTCTGAAAAATAGGGGAGGATGTTTTTATTTGTGCCTGTTTCGGATTTTTGATATTGTTTAAATGAGTTTGCAAAAAAAGGCAAACTTCGGGCGTCAGAAACCTGAACAAAAATAAGCCGCTTTGTGTATGGCGGCTAAAAAATTATACGCCGATTTCCGTTTATGGCGGATGTCGGTGTAATAAGGCTATATGCACGAAAGCATCGAGCCGTCTTTAATTATTTTTGTGCGGTTTCTGAACATCCGCCTCTTTCTTTTTGAAAGAGGCTTTTGTTTAACTTTGACAAGGATTGTTCAGAAATGAGAAAAATTTTTCTTTCAGCTTTAGCTGTTTTAACGTTATCGGCGTGTACGTCGATAACGGCACCTTTTGTTCCGCCGACCGGAGCCATAAGTTCGATACAGGCTCCGTTGGATATAGAAACTTCAAATAAGCAAATCGGTAAAAAACGGGGAAGTTCCAGTGTCTATACCATTTTAGGTTTGATTTCAATAGGGAACGCCAGTTATAAAGCCGCTGCGGAAGATGCAGATATTACCGTTATTAAAGGATCGGATTATTCCTTTTTAAATGTGTTCTATTTGTTCCAAAAAACGACGGTAACTGTCTATGGCGATTAAACGAATATTGTTAATCTTTTCATTGATTTTTGAAGTGAGCGGCTGTTCTGGAGCGACTGCGGAATTCAAGCCGCCCGAAGGCTTTTTTATTTCAAGCTATACGGCGCCGCTTACGACAAAAGTCAAAGATGTCAAAATCGGGAAGGCAAAAAGTAAAAGATATGTTACGTCTTTTTTCTGGATTCCATTCTTTTCTCCATCGATATCGATAACGGAAGGTTTTAATAAACCGGATGAAAATGTCTATGCGGATTATGAATATTTTTCGATTTTAGGAGGAATGTTTAAATTCGTAGATGTCGTTACATATAAGGAACAGAAAAACAATCAATAAAAAAATCCCCGTTGAAAGACGGGGATTTTTTATAAATGCGCATTGCTTTTGACTTTCTGAAAACAGGTGAAGATGTTTTTATTTTGAATGTTTTCTTTTATATGAATTCAAAAGATTCTCATCTTTAAACACGAGGTTGTCATTCAAACGCCTTTCTCAGTTTTTCTTTAAGAAGTTCTCTTCGTTCGGCGATAAAATTTTTAAAATATTTGAAGTCCAGATATTCGAAAGGGATGAGGTTTTTAGTGCAATTTATTTTGTTTTCTTCAACCCATTCCTTTAGGGACTTTTTATTTTTGGACTCATTGTC
>JAZNBT010000123.1:0-16207 GCA_045587165.1 Alphaproteobacteria bacterium
CCCACTTCGTGGCTTCTCTCCTTGCCACTGCGCACAATAAAAAATCCCCTGACGGGGATTTTTGGTGCGCCCGGCGGGATTCGAACCCACGACCCTCGGCTTCGGAGGCCGATACTCTATCCAGCTGAGCTACGGGCGCAAAATATGCTACACAATAGCCGATTTGACCAAAAAAACAATAAAAAACTGATAACACGAATAAATCTCTTGACGAAAAGGACAAAAATAGATTACCTATTCATATTCCGAATTGGGGCGTAGCCAAGCGGTAAGGCAACGGACTTTGACTCCGTCATTCGCTGGTTCGAGTCCAGCCGCCCCAGCCACAATTCAAAAGTCGTCAAAAATGGCGACTTTTTCTTTTATTTTCAAGCAGTTAGCTAGTTCTAAGATGAATGTATTTCAAAGGCTTATTTTATAACACCTTCGAACGCACTTCTATATTTTTGTAAATACAAAATCCTTTGACTGCGCTTAAATATATCGTAAATGTATTATTGCCATAAAAAAATACAAAGCATAATAAATTTTATTGTCCAATTTTAATAAAGCCCCTATCGAAACAAAAGCTGTCATCTCTGACGGCTTTTGTTATTTGCTAAAATTTAAAATATAATAAACTAAAATTATCTTTTATTATTTATCTTACTTAGCATCATATACATCTTTTTTACTTACGAACAAACTGAATATTTTTACAAAAAACAAAACAAAGTTTAAAATCGACAATATACAAAAAAACAAATTATAATGATTTTTTTGTTCTATATGCACACCTTGATTTAGAATATCATTATACAATTTATCCGCCTGCAGTAAATCTATCCTCCCCACAAACGGAAGCATAACATTTTCATCCCTATTTTTCTGTTTAATCTTCAAAACAAACGTTGTATTCGGCCTGTTATCATACGTAGAAAAATATCCTTTAGGCGAATTATACAAATAATACCCCTTTATTTCAGAGTATTTTATTTCTCTATCAACCACATTTACGCCTTCTTTTATTTCACCAATAACACATTTTTGCTGCTCTTTATTACAAGACATATAAAACCCGTTTGCTTGTGATATTTTAAACAGTATACATCCCAGCGCAAAAAAAATGAACAGCTGCAAAAAATGGATAAAATTTTCAGTTTTATTTTTAAAATCATTCATAAACATTCATTTATTCCGTTAATCATTAAGGTATCAATACCGCAAATTCAATAAAGGACTCTGCCAAACTGCAGGCGCAAAGACATGTCAACAAACTTTGCTTCCGCCTTACACCAACAACTGACTCGACCAAAACAAACATCGCTATAAATAGAGACTTTATTTATATAGCAGCTAAAAATCAAACTATTTTGAAACACAGCGCACATAAGCGCCGACACCGCTGCGAATCCAAAACGGACGATATTGAATTTCACCCTGTTCGCCGAATTTTCGAACACTCATGCCTCCGCCGACATCAGTATAATCTTTTGCTCCTTTACCGAATATTATGCGATAGGCGTAATCTTTACCGTCCGGATTATGAGACACTCTTTGCGACCAATACGGCCATCCGCCGGCATCAAAGCCGTCGGTAAATCCCCCGATTTTCTTACGGTTTGCATACATTTCTTTCAGCTCGTCAAGGGTTGGAAGGCGTTTCCCTTCTTCGGCACACCATTTTTCCGCCGCAGCGCCGTTGCCGCTTTGACGGGGAGCGGGAAGATTAGCCTTATCCACTTTCGCTCCGGTTGACAACGTATAGGCATAAACATCGACGAAGAAAAAGCACGCAAACGCCACTCCCAGTCCTAAACTCTTACTTTTATCAAACATTTTTTCTCCGGATTCGTCCTTTTTGTCAGCACTCTTTAACGATATCATAAGCGACACCGGCATCAATCGCACCGTTTTCCCCCAATTTTACTCCGCGTCCCGCAAAGCGGTCGCGAATTTTTCCGGCGGCTTCGACCGCATTTATATTATAATCGGACAACCTTGTTTTCATACCGATCGAATTAAAAAACGTTTCGATTCTTTCAATCGCCGACAAGGCTGCCACCGTATCGTCTTCTGCCGTCACACCGAAAACTTCACGTCCTAATTTCGCAAGTTTGCCGGATTTCGCGGCAAGCTGATTTTTCAACAACCGCGGCAAAACAATCGCCAGACTCTGCCCGTGATCTATCCCGTAAAACGCCGTCAATTCATGTCCGATCCCGTGCGTCGACCAATCCTGAACAGCCCCCAATGACATCCAATAATTCAATCCGCATGTCGCACACCAGAAAATATTGGCGCGAGCATTATAATCATTCGGTGATTTCAATACCTTAGGCGCCTCTTGAATCAGCGTTTTCAACAAACCCAACGCCCACGAATCCTGCAACGGCGTTTCGACATCATATGTGCAGTACAATTCCATCGTATGGACAAACGTATCGACGATGCCGTTCACCGTCTGCTTTTCCGGCAATGAAAAAGTCACGGACGGATCTATCACGGAAAATCGGGGATAAACTTTTTCATCCGCAAACGCCAACTTTTCATTCGTGGACAAACGTGAAATAACGGCGTTGGAGTTCATTTCCGATCCCGTTGCGGGCAGCGTAATCACGTCTCCCAAAGGCAATGCGCCCTTAACGGCGGCACCTTTTGTCAAAATGTCATAAGGGTCTTCCCCTTCATATTTTGCCGCAGCCGCGATAAACTTCGTGCCGTCCAAAACGGAACCGCCGCCGACAGCCAGCAAAAAATCTACATTTTCTTTTTTTATCAACTCGACGGCCTTCATGCACGTTTCGTATTTAGGGTTCGGTTCGATTCCCGAAAATTCCAACAAATCATAACCTGACAAAGCCCGCTTCACCTGATCATAAACGCCGTTCTTTTTAATCGAACCGCCTCCTGAAATCATCAAAACCTTTTTGGAACGATCGATCATTTCCGGCAAACGGGCGATCGTTCCTTTACCGAAAACAATTCGAGTCGGACAGTAATATTCAAAATTCAGCATTTTGCCTCCGGATAAAATTAAAACAAAACTTCACCGTTATTTTGCCTGATAGTAAAACTTTTATCAAATCCCTTTTAGATTTAGCTTGACGCCAAGAACGTTTAAAGCTAAAAGGAAATCTCTGATTTTTCGTTTAAAGGAATTCGTGTTATGGCAAAACGTTGCATTATTACCGGAAAAGGTGTCCAGACAGGCAACAATGTGTCCCACGCAAACAACAAAACCCGCCGTCGGTATCTGCCGAATCTGCAGGTTGTTTCTTTGCTGAGCGAAACATTGGGAACGACCGTTACGCTGCGCCTTTCTTCGCGTGGTTTGCGGACGATTGAACACAACGGCGGATTGGATGCGTTTTTGCTGTCCACGCCGAACGGCAAATTATCCTGCGAAGCAAAGCGTTTGAAAAAACGCATCAAAGGCGCCGCAGAAAAATTGGCCGCAAAAGCTTAATCGTTCCGATTTTCAGAAAGACCGTCCTTTTCAGGACGGTTTTTTTATTGTTCAAACATTACTTTTTTACATTTAAGACGCTGACGATCAAACGATACGCTTCCGTAATGTCCTTAAATTTTTCTTCCAATCCTTTGTCGCCGCCGTTTGAATCGGGATGATAGCGCTTTGCCAACCGCTTATAATTCAAACGAACTTCTTTGATTTCTAACGGAAATGCCAATTCCAAAATACGGGCGGCCGCCGCAATTGCAGGATCCGCATGCGCCGATTGTTCCGAACGGGACGCGTTATCTTTGCCGTTTTCGCCGAAAGCTTCTCGCTTAATTCCCAAAGGATCGGCAAACATCGACGGATCCGTTCCGCGTTCCCCCAATTTCCATGTCGGTCGCTGCCAGCAAACATCCTGTTTTAAATGCTCTTCAATTTCCGAAGGTGTCATGCCCTGATAGTAATCCCATTGGGCATTATATTCCTGCACATGTTCCAGACAAAACCAGTAATAATCCGTTAACGTCCGGTCTTTGGGCGCACGAAACTCCGCCGGTTTTCCACAGCCTTCTTTATCGCAAACATGTTCCGGCGCAACAGGAGGACGACCGGTTAAATCATTAAAAGAAAAATCGTATTTCGAACGCCGCCCCATCAGAGTTCTTCAGACTCCGTTTCTTTCGGCCGATAAAAATCCGGCCATTCGCGTTTCACCATTTCCCCCGAACTGTCCCAAGCCAGACAAGTATCCAAAGGATCCGGCGTCACACCGCGGCAGTATTTCATCATACGTACTTGCGCCACTGTTTGAAAAGCGGCCCCCGCCGCTCCGATCAACAATGCAAACATATGCGTACACCCTGATTTTACGGGAATCCGTCGACGCAATTCTTTGGAAAAGCCGGGGCCTATTTTTAATCCTTCCGCTTTTTTAAAAACGGCTTCGGCGCAAGGACACCGGTTATAAGGATACTTGTCTATTTTCACGTCAAGCCCCCGAATCACCATATCGTCATCAATCGTCAGCGTTAAAAACATTTCATGAAATGTTTCACCTGCGCGAATAACACCGCCGCGATCAATACATGTACAATCAACCGTCCGCCGATCGCGGAAATGCCCTTCAATATCCCAAAAAGAATCCGCACGGCGATATCCCGTGTAATCGATATGACGAAAATAGATTTCTTCCCGATCCGTATCAGTAATAGGAAACGACACTTTTCTTACGTCCTTTTTCGTATAGAATTTTTTCAACATCCGCAGGATTAATATTATGCACCAACAGACTGTTCCCGATATCTTCCATTAAAACAAAATTCAATTGCATGCCTTTTGTTTTTTTATCTTTTTTCATTGAAGAAAGCATTTCGGAAATTTTCAGGCTGCCAAACTGCGTCGGAAGCCCCCATTTTTCATATTGTTCCGCAACTTTTTGAGCCGTTTCCCCGGAACACAGTTTCATTTCCGCAGATAACCATGCCGCTAAAACAGACCCGATGGCAATCGCTTCCCCATGCAAAATGGTACCGCGCAGTCCGGTTGCGGCTTCGATCGCGTGGCCGAATGTATGTCCGAAGTTTAACAAAGAACGCAATCCGTTCCGTTCAAATTCATCCGCGACGACGATAGAAGCTTTGATACGGCAACTTTGTTCAACGGCATACATGCATGCGGTTTCATCCAACGCCAAGACCTGTTCGCCGCCATCGACCAACCAATTCCAGAAATCAACATTCAAGGCCAATCCGTATTTGACAACCTCGGCAAAGCCGGCCAAAACCTGTTGCGGATCCAGTGTTTTCAACGTATGCACATCAATAAAAACGGCTTTCGGCTGATGAAACGAACCGATCAGATTTTTTCCGGCTTCGGCATTAACGGCTGTTTTACCGCCGACAGAACTGTCCGTTTGCGACAAGAGTGTTGTCGGAATCTGAATAAAATCAATGCCGCGCAACAAAACGGAAGCACAAAAACCGGCCAAATCCCCGACGACACCGCCCCCCAAAGAAACGATCGCAGTCTGTCTGTCGCAACCGATTTTTAAAATACGTTCCAACAGCTTTCCGGCTTGAGACAGCGATTTGCTCATTTCCCCCTGCGGTACGGTCAGAACGTGAAAATCGAACTCCGCTTTATCCAGGCTTTCTTCCACCATTGGCAGATACAGCATGGAAACCAGCTCATCCGTAATGATAAAAAGCTTTTTCGACTGAACATACGGCCCGATCAAATCGCCGATTTGCGATAAAAAATCAGACCCGATAAAAACGGGATACCCGTGTTCTTTTAAATCAACGTCAACCCGTTTCAGTTCATCAAGATTCATTTTTCCCTCCTGCGGCAAAACCGTTAATTTGAGCAACCAACATCCGCAACAGCCGCCCCATTGTTTCTTCTTTATATTTTATACAAATATCCGCCTGCTCATAAAAAGAACGCCGACTGTTCAACAACGTTCGAATAACTTCTTCCGGGTTATCCACATTCAACAACGGGCGATGCGTTCTGCCCGCCGTATTACGTATGATCGTATCGACATGAGCGTCCAAAAAAACGCTGACGGCTTTTTGAGAAACGACCTCTCTTGTTCGCGCTGATAAAAAAGCCCCCCCTCCCGAAGCCAAAATACATTTTTTTCCGTTCAGCAAACGTTCCATAATGCGCTCTTCAATGCGACGGAAATCCTGTTCGCCGTAACGCTGAAACAAATAACAAATATCTCCGCCGCCGGCTTTTTCTATTTCTTTATCCGCATCGACAAAAGGCATGGAATAAATACGCGCGAGCCTGCGTCCGACACTGCTTTTGCCGCTGCCCATCATACCGACCAGAAACAATGTTCTGTCCAACGGATACGGAAAATGAAGAATCGTTTCTTTTTTTTCGAGCATTTTTACTGTTATCCAAATGATCGTTTTTAAATTTTCTAACGTTATTTTAACTTGATTGTGACATAAGAAAAGAAGTTTTTAACGTTTTAATCGAAAGGCATCCGAAATGCGCCGCAGTTCGCGTTGGTATATTTATCCTATTTTGCTTGTTGTTATCGGGTTCGGCGTCTTTATCGCCGTTTACGACATTCAGGTTCCCAAAACAACCGTTGAAAAAGAAATCAGTTATGATCGGCTTCAAAAATAGCTGTTTTTTGCTGGCCTTATCACTTTTTATCCCCTCAAGCGCCGCGGCTCAAGAAAAAATGTATCTGGTTCCGCCGGTACAGCTGTTGCCGTTAAAGAAAATGCAAACAAACGCTTACGGTTTGATCATCGGGAAAAAAACAGACGTTTTAAACGAACGCCTGTGGCAAAACACGACTTATCCCGTTATTGCGGACAAGTTTGCCACGACCCCGAATAAATTGCCTCCCGCGGCGGAAAGCTTGCGTTTAAAATTACTGTTAATGGCGGGAGAACCGCCTTTGGGAACTACCGGACAATCCTTTATCACGTTAAAACTGCGTCAACTGTTTAATCTGGGCTATTTTGAAGAAGTTTACGAATTAATTCGAAAAATTCCCGAAAAAGAACGATCGGCCGAACAAAACAGAATGTATGCCGACATCCTTTTATTGCAGAACATGCCGGCAGCGTGTTTTTTAAACGACAAAGAATCGGAAGAACCGTTTTGGCTGCGTTTAAAAGCCGTTTGCGCCGCGCTCAACCAAGAAGAAGACAAAGCCTTTTTATCGTTGGAATTGCTGAAGGAACAAAATGACGAAGACGCTTTTGTAACGAATGCCGTCGATCATTTCACGGGTAACAAACCCTTAACGCAAAAACCGGAAAAGATAACACCCTTCAGCATTGCCGTTTGGCGAAAAGCCGGCAGAAGCCTGACCGAATTCAAAGATAAAATCAATAACACATGGTTTAAAAAACTGTTCGTTCTGGATGAAACGATTCCCGTTCAACAACGTCTGGCCGACGCGGAAAAATTGGTTCAACGCGGATTGCTTCCTCCGACAAAACTGCGAACATACTATCAACAGGTTTTATTCGAAGAGGATGCCGGCAAAAAGAATCTGTCCGGAGCGAAATTACGAGCCTTGATGTTGCAAAAGGCGGCCGCTTTAAGCAGCGGAGTCGAAGACAACACTCAAAAACAGATTTTCTTAAAACAAGCCTTGCAATCCGCTAAAAAAGATAAATTGTTGCATGCCTTTGCCTCTGCCGCCAAAGATGTTTTAAAAACGGTCAATCCGGACATTGATACGCTGCCCGAATCCGGTATTTTTACTGAAGCTTTCGCTCTGGCCGGACTGGACGAACAAGCGATCGAATGGCAGCAAAAAGCCGAAATTCTGTTTCCCGTTTCACAAACAACGGCAGACGGTTGGTATTTTGCGGAATTGGTTCAAAAGGACAAAAGCAGGCATCTGTTTATTCCCGCTTTGGAATCAATGATGGCTTATGCCGAAAAAAATCAAATGACGGATGAACTCTTTATCCATAAAATCGACCGACTGATGTTGATGTTCAAAATGTTGGGAATGATTCAATCCGACGAATCATGGCATTACACTTCTTTTGCCGAAGGTTCCGAAGAAGCTTTCATCGCTGCGAAACGAACAAATCCGACTTCGGCGAAAATCGCCGAACAACCCGCCGGCAACACGGTTTTAGACGCTTTGAATGCTCTGGACGGCAGTTATACAGGCTTGTTGCGGACATTATCACTTCTGACCGCCGCGGGATTAGAGCGCGAAGCGGCCGAAACGGCTCTGCAATCAATAAACGTCGTCTTGAATCCGAAAAACGCCGATGAATAAAGAACAGATATCCGCTTTTATGGAAACCATTACCGCCGAACGCGGTTCGGCGGCGAACACAATCGCCGCATATACCCGTGATTTGGAAGATTGCGGCGAGTTTTTGGATTCAAGACGACGAACGTTTGAAAATGCGCAGATTTCCGATTTGCGAGCTTATCTGGCTTTTTTGGTAAAAAACGGTATGTCCGCTAAAACGCAGGCCAGACGTCTGAGCACATTGCGCGAATTTTACAAATTTCTTTATACGGAAAAAGTTCGAAAAGACAACCCGACAGACGTTTTGGATTCCCCTAAAACCGGCAGATCTTTACCCAAATATTTATCTGAAGAAGAAATATCCCGACTGTTTGAAACGGTATCAGTCATGCCACCCGAAAAATCTTTGCGAATGAAAGCCCTTTTGGAAATTTTATATGCTTCGGGATTGCGTGTATCGGAACTTGTTTCCCTGCCTTCATCAACGGCAAATATTCGGGAAAATTTTTTAATCGTCCGAGGTAAAGGCGGTAAAGACAGAATGGTGCCTCTGACCGACATTGCGAAACAGGCTTTGCGCGATTGGATGCCCGAACGCGAAAGAACGCTGCCGAAAGGACGCGAATCCCGTTGGCTTTTTCCGTCAAGAAGCAAAACGGGACATCTGACAAGAGAAGCTTTTTTCGAAGAATTAAAAACTCTGGCCATAGCGGCGGGGATCGCCGTTGAACGGGTTTCACCGCATGTCATACGCCATTCATTTGCCAGTCATTTGGTCGCTCATGACGCAGATTTAAGAACCGTTCAACAAATGTTGGGACACGCCAATATTTCCACAACGCAGATATACACGCACATTCTGGATGACAGGCTGAAAAACGCCGTAGAAAAAAACCACCCGCTGGCCGATCTTGATTTTTTTTCACAAACATTAAAAAAATGAAGACGAAAGGCGTTCTTGACGTTATAATCCCGCCTTATGAAAATAGTTACGAAATACATTTTAAAGCAAATGCTGTTCGGGTTCGTGTTAATCACGTCCGGACTGTTAATGATCGTGTGGTTGTCGCAGTCTTTGCGCCTGTTCGATATGCTTTTAAATTCAAAGGTTTCCGTATGGCTGTTCATTCAGTTGACGATGATGTTGATC
Source organism: Alphaproteobacteria bacterium (assembly GCA_045587165.1). Classification (GTDB taxonomy): domain Bacteria; phylum Pseudomonadota; class Alphaproteobacteria; order CAAGCB01; family CAG-977; genus UBA11549. Next base: position 9,343 of record JAZNBT010000123.1, read on the forward strand.
CCCGGATATCTGGCGATCATTTCCCCGATCGCATTATTCGCCGTCGCACTGTTTACCTATAACCGGCTGATCACAGACCGAGAACTGATCATTCTGCGTGCCGCCGGAATGAGCCCCTTGCAACTGGCCCGACCGGTTTTAACCATCGGCGTTTTATTTACTTTATTCGGATTTTATATTTCTTTGGTTTTGGTTCCCCATGCCGTTGCAAACTTCCGCGAGTTACGCTGGAAAGTGCAGCATGACGTTTCTCATTTATTGATCCAAGAAGGGGAATTCAACGACATTTCCAACGGTATTACCGTTTATATTCGTAACAAAAACAAAGACGGATCTTTGGAAGGCATTATATTGCATGATCAACATTCCCCTAACAGTCAGGTTACTTTACTGGCTGAAAAAGGGAATATCGTATATCACGACGGCGTTCCGCAAATTTCCATGAAAAACGGTTCCAGACAGGAAGTGTCCAACAAAACCGGTCGTTTTTCCATTCTTTATTTTGATTATTACAATCTGGACTTTATTTCCAACAAAGACAAAACCGCCAGTCGTTTCAAAAACCCCGGTGAACGCAGTTTAAAAGAACTGTTTACAACGCCAAGAGATCAATTGCCGAACAAAAAAACCTATCATCGTTTCAGAATGGAAGGGTTCAAACGTTTGGCAATGCCTTTTTACAATCTGTCTTTCATGCTGATCGCCGCGGCGGGACTGCTAACGGGGAATTTCAACCGCCGAGGACATAACAAACGCGTTGTGGCTACTGTTCTAATCATGGCGGCCGTACAGGTCGCGGCACTGGGCGTTGACAATCTGTGCATGCGCAACTTGTATTTCGTTCCCTTGATTTATGTTTTAGCCATCGCTCCGATTTTCGTTTGTCTGTACGTGTTGAAACATGCGGGCGAATTCAAATTTGACGGACTAAAAAAATGCTGGGCGAAATGCATGGCATTAAAACAAAAACTGTCGAAAGAAAGGAGCTCTTCAAAAGCATGAAGTTCTTCGGCTTTGTTTTTGCGGCGGTCCTTTTTTTAGCCCGAACGGCGATTGCTTTGGACGAAAAGGCTCCGGTAGATTTTTCGGCGGACGAACTAACTTACGATCGGGAAATGAATCTGATTATCGCCCGCGGAAACGTCACCTTTACTCAAGGAAAATCGTCGTTGCGGGCGGACCATATCAACTATGATACGATCGACGGCATCGTGATCGCGTCGGGAAACGTGGAAATTTACACTCCCGACGGCGGATTGATGCGCGGAAATTACGCTAAAGTATCCGGAGATTTAAAAGACGGATTAATCAAAAAGATCCGTTATACCTTATCCGATCAATCCGTTTTAACCGCGCAACAGGCCGAACATATTCAGGGAAACTTCACGGAATTTGAAGACGTTGCCTATTCCTCATGCGATTTTTGCGAAGACGGATCCCGTTTTTGGGAAGTCAAAGCGAAAAAAATGACTCATGATAAAAACGCCAAAAATATGACGGCGCATAATGCCTCAATGACCGTTGCAGACGTGCCGATCATGTACCTTCCTTATTTTTCCTATCCCGATCCGACGGTTAAGCGTAAATCCGGATTTTTAATGCCGGGAATTAAATCCAATCGAGCGATGAGCGCCGGAATAACATTGCCCTATTATTGGGAAATCAATCCGTATACGGATTTTTTGTTTTCTCCTTGGATCGCGGCAAAAGGCATTTTATGGGGCGGCAATCTGCGACATAATTTTTCAGAAGGGACGTTTGACGTCAACGGCACATATATCCGTCAGGACGGTCAAAACCGATATAATGTCGTCGCCCGCGGCGATTGGCATATCAACGATATTTGGCGAGCAAACTTAAACGTCGACCACGCATCTGACGACACATACCTGCGCCGATATGACATTCGCAGCGACGACACATATGCTCCATGGTTAAAATCAGATGCAAAAGCAGAAGCTCTGACCGAAAACAGTTATTTTTCTTTTGGCGGCGTTCATTATCAAAACATGCGTTCGGATGTCAACGACGATATTATTCCCGACGTTTTCCCTCTGATGCAGTTTTCATATACGACACAACCGCAAGACAACGGCGGACATTGGAGATTTGACGTTTCCTCGGCCACGTTGACGCGCAAACAAGGCGACGACAGCAGTCGCTTGTCTTTTGAAACGGGTTGGCATTTACCGGGCTTTACTGATTGGGGAGCGACATACAGTCTGGACGTATCCGCTTTGGTCAGCGGATACCGTATCGAAGATTATTACATCCCGGAAAAAGACAAAATGTTTTCGGGGAATGTCGGCGCGTTTAATCCGCAGGCGTCATTAAAACTCAGCTATCCCCTTATCAATATCGGCGAAAAATACAATCAAATTCTGGAACCGATCGTTATGGGGATAATCGCTCCGAATTCCGAAAATTCCGATAAAATACCGAACGAAGACAGCAGCGATTTGGATTTCGACGATACAAACCTGTTTTCTGAAAAACGTTTTGTCGGCTTTGATATGTTTGAACCGGGGTCTCGATTGAATTACGGATTGAAATGGAGCTTGTACGGCCATGAAAAAGGACATGTTTCCGCTTTAATCGGACAAAGTTACCGCTTTACCCGTTCCGATATTTTCCCGCCGGATTCGGGGTTGGTCGATCAGGCTTCGGACATCGTCGGCAGATTGAACATCGAATGGAACAAATTTATCAGTTTGAACTATGCTTTCCGTATGGATCATAAAACTTTGGATCTAAACCGCAGTGACATTTCGTTATCTGCGGGAAACGATCTGTTGCGTGTATCGGCAAGCTATATTAACTTAAAAAGCACTGTTTCCGAATATTCCGCTTATAACACGCGCGAGGAATTAAATTACCGTATCGAGTCTCATTTAACCCGATATTGGATGTTGAAGTTTCATCAGCGTATTAATTTATCCGACGGCGGCGGACTTTTGGAAACAGGCGGTTATCTGCGGTATGAAGACGAATGTTTCGCATTGGAAACAGGCTTAAAGAAAGATTACACCTATGACCGCGACTATGAAAGCGGCGTTACATTCCAATTGGGCGTGGAATTTAAGCCGTTCGGCGTTTTCAATATGTGATGATAAGGAAAAAAACATGCGTCTGTTTTCATTGTTTTTTTGTTTTGCCGTTTTATTTTCTTCACAAGCTCAGGCGCAAACAAAAATTATCGCACAGGTAAACGACGACATTATTTCCGAATTGGATTTGCAACAACGCCTGTCTTTTATCCGTTTAACGGGACAGGCGGATACGACGCGCAAAGACATTCAGGACAGAATATTAAAACAGCTGATCGATGAAAAATTAAAGCAACAGGAGGCCAACGCCGCCGGTATCGAAGTTTCCGACGAAGAAATCAAGCACGCCGTAAAAATAACTTTGCAACAAAACGGTTTAAAATATGATGACGTGATCAAGCTGTTAAAACAAAACGATCTGCCTCTTTCCGTGATTGAAGACCAAATCAAAAGCGATTTGCTTTACATTCGCGCAATCAAGAAAAACGCGGGAACACGCGCCAATGTTTCCGACCATGAAATCGAAACCAGAATTGACGAAATCAAGGAAAAAACGGATCAAAAACAGTTTTTAATATCTGAAATCCTGTTGCCCGTCGAAACTCCCGAAAAAGACGCCGAAGTATACGGTCAGGCTATGCAACTGATTATGCGTATGCGCGACGGTGAAGTATTCGAAGACATCGCCGCAAAATATTCCAAGGCCCCCAACGCCGCACAAGGCGGAATGGCCGGATGGATGCCTGAAAACATGTTGACGCCGGCCATTCGAGAGGAACTGTCCGTTATGCGGCCGGGACAGCTGAGCACTCCCGTAAAAACGGACGAGGGATATAAATTGTTTGTTCTGCATGCCGTACGCGATCCGGCGGATTTTGCCGCACAACAGGAAATCATTCACCTGATGCAGATGTTTTTGCCGCAGAAATTCACGACAAAGCAACGTCAAGCCGTCACGCGTGATTTAAATATGACCAAAGGCTCATGCGATCAATTCAGGGCCGTATCCGAACAATTAAAGACAACGCCGCGTATTGATCTGGGCAAGGTTCCGTTCAGCGAACTGCCGGCACCGATTCAATCCGTCATCAATCAAACGGATTTAACAACCCCCAGCCAACCCCTGCCGATTGAAGGCGGAGATTTGATCTTCATGATATGTTCGAGGGAAAAAGCATCTCCCCTACCCGCCAAAGAAGATATAAAAATGCAGCTCGAAACGCAGCGGTTGGAAACAATCGCGCAAAGACGTCTGCGAGAACTGCGCCGCGATGCCGTAACGGAGATTCGCAAATGACTGTCCTGCCCCCTTTAAAAGAGGTTATAGCCCGTTACGGTCTGTCGGCCAAAAAAACATTAGGGCAAAATTTTATTTTGGATACCAACCTGTTGGACAAGATCGTTCGCAGTGCGAAACAACGTGATCCGGAACCGTTTGAAAACGGAACGGTGATCGAAGTCGGCCCCGGTCCCGGCGGCGTAACGCGAGCCATTTTGGAAAACGGGGCAAAAGCCTTGACCGTTATAGAAAAGGACGAACGTTGTTTGGATTTACTGCGGGATATTCAAGCCGCTTTTCCGAACAAGCTGACCGTTTTAAACACGGACGCTTTGAACGTTTCGCTCGACGAACTGGGATCCGCCCCCAGATCAATCATAGCCAATCTGCCTTATAACGTCGGAACATTATTGCTGACGGGATGGTTGAAACGAATTAACGCTTTTTCATCTTTGACCTTAATGTTTCAAAAGGAAGTCGCTCAACGCCTGATTGCTCAACCGAAATCTCCGGATTACGGGCGCCTGTCAATCATAACGCAGTGGTTGTGTGAAACGGAAATTCTGTTTACCGTTCCGCCAACCTGTTTTGTTCCGCCGCCGAAAGTCACTTCCGCCATCGTATTTTTACGACCGCGGCAAAAGCCTTTGGCTCCGGCAAGATCGGATCTGCTGGAAAAAGTAACGGCGGCGGCTTTTAACCAACGTCGAAAAATGTTACGTTCATCATTAAAATCATTGGGCGATCCCGAAAAACTGTGCGCGGCGGCGAATGTCGATCCGACTGCCCGCGCCGAAGAAGTCAGTATCGAAGGATTTTGCGCAATGGCTCGTTTATTGGAGGCATAATCATGTCCGTTTTGGCTTCTTTTTTACAGTCCTTGGCTTATCCCGTATATCTTTTGCTGCGTTTTTACGGATATATCATCTTTGCCGCCGTCATTATATCGTGGCTGGACGCGTTCAATATTTTAAACACTTATAATTCCGTTGTTTGCTCCATCCGTGAAACCGTGCGCAAATTGACCGAACCGTATTTCAACTTGTTCCGTAAATTCATTCCTCCCGTCGGAATGGTGGATTTTTCACCCCTGATCGCGTTAATCGTTTTGTATTTCCTGCAAACATTTATTCCTAACCTGTTAATTCAAATCGCCCGGTCAATCGCCTGATGTTTTTACAAGAAACGCCCAACGGAATAAAATTGTTCGTCCGCCTGTCTCCGAAAGCGAAAAGAGAAGGCATAGAAGGCGTTTATGCCGATCCGGACGGATCGGAACGTTTAAAAATCGCCGTGTCCGCATCGCCCGTCGACGGTAAAGCGAACGAAGCGCTGATTAAATGGTTGGCAAAGTATTTACGTGTTGCTAAAAGCTCCGTTTCTCTGATTTCGGGAGAAACTGACAGATGTAAAACCTTAACGATTGCCGGCGACGGCGCCGCATTAAAAAAGAAATTGGAGGAATCGGTATGACCTTATTATTAAACGGTTTTGAGCTGGCGAAACAATGTCGGGCGGAATTAGCCGAAAAAATAAAGAACATGCCGCGCGCGCCAAAGCTTGCCGTCATATTGGCGGGAAACAATCCGGCCAGCGCCGTTTATGTGAAAAACAAGGAAAAAGCCGCCGCCGAAGTCGGTATCGAATCCGTTGTCTATCGTTTCGAAACGGTTGAACAAAATGATTTACTGGCTTTAATTGCCGAATTAAACGCCGACGACGGATTGGACGGTATTCTGGTACAGTTGCCTTTACCCGACGGAATCGACGAAACGCTGGTTTTACAATCCATTCATCCGGCAAAAGACGTCGACGGTTTTCATCCTTTAAATCTGGGAAAATTGATGATCGGTGAAAAAGCCCCCGTCGCCTGCACGCCCAAAGGATGCATGAAACTCATACATCAGGCGAAAAAAGATTTAAGCGGATTAAATGCCGTCGTCATCGGCAGATCGGTCATTGTCGGCAAGCCGATGGCTCAGTTGCTGTTAAGGGAAAACTGCACGGTTACGACCGCTCATTCCAAAACAAAAAATCTGCCTGAAATATGCCGTAACGCCGACATTGTTGTCGCAGCCATCGGGAAACCGAAAACGGTCAAATCCGATTGGATTAAAGAAGGCGCAATCGTCATCGACGTCGGCATCAATCGATTGGACGACGGGAAACTGTGCGGCGACGTTGATTTTGACGATTGTTTTGACAAATGCGGCGCCATTACGCCGGTTCCCAAAGGCGTCGGCCCGATGACAATCGCGATGCTGTTGGAAAACACTGTCGAAGCTTTGGGAAAGAAGCTTCAGAAGTAGTTTTTCCCAACGAATTCCTCTTTCACTTTTATTTTAAAAACAGGAACACCTAATAAATAAAAAAATTTTTTATTTATCCTGTTTTTGATTTGAAATATCGGAATTCCTAAAAAATAAAAAGCAGAAGATATATCATCAAAGACAAAACAGGCACAACTTATTTTATTAAATAAATACAGTTTGACAGTCTTTTTATTCCCTCTTTCTATAACAAATTCATTAATATCGTT
>JAZNBT010000124.1:0-24888 GCA_045587165.1 Alphaproteobacteria bacterium
ACACAAAACCCATATATATCCGATCTATGGAAATGGTAGGGAAATATATGGTTATTCATCATCATATAAAATAGATAAGGATGCTGTTTGCATCTCATCTATTGGGGCAAACACTGGTGCAGTATTCTTTTATAGAAAGAAATTTACTCCTATTATCCGTCTAAAAGTCTTAGTTCCCCAAAACGATAAACTAAACACCAGATATTTATATTATATCGTTTCAACAATCAATTTTGTAAGCAAAAATGGTGGAGGCATTCCAAATATGAATGCAAATGATGTCAAAAAGCACATAATTCCAATCCCTCCGCTTGATGAACAAGAAAGAATTGTTGCAATTTTGGACAAGTTCGATCGCTTGGTAAACGATATTTCTGAAGGTTTACCAGCGGAAATTGAAACCCGCAGGAAACAATATGAGCATTATCGAAATAAACTTTTGACCTTTGATGAAGTAGCATGATGAACATTAACGGCAGGCAAATAGAATCTGAAACGGTATTGGAAATAGGGAAATTTGCTATTTTATGGAATATTTTTGAAAAAGAAAAATGCAACACTAACTGTAATATAGAAAAATTAAGAACACTCATTCAACATGAAAAGACAAATCAGCATTGGCGAGATTTATCACAAGTTTTTAAGAACCGGGTAACTGCAAATGCTTCTGATTCTGAACGGTATGTTGACACCAAATTATCGATAGGGATCGGATTGAATGAAGCTGCAAAACAAGAAGTTAAAGATTTCATTGAAAACACAGAAAGTTCTCATCTTTTAGGCGGTTTAATAGCCATTTACAGAATAAGAAACAATATGTATCACGGATTGAAAGACTGGACAGCCCTTGATTCGCAAATAGAGCTATTCCGTGGTATAAATAAGTTTTTAGAATACTTTTTATCGGAGCGTGGTTAATGAACACTTACGGGTTAGTTGCTGAAAATATAGAAAGCACTGTTATCGCAGAATACGAAGCTCCTAAAATCAGAGAAGTGAATTATCAAAGCGAAGCTGAGCTTGAACAGGCTTTTATTGCCCAACTAGGCAAGCAGGCTTATGATTATCTGCCCATTCACGATGAAGCTGAGCTTATTGCAAATCTGCGAAAACAACTTGAAATATTGAACGACTACCGTTTTGACGACGATGAATGGGAAAGTTTCTTCACAACGCAGATTGCCAAACAAAATGACGGGATCAAAGAGAAAACCTTTACTATCCAAGAGGATTTTAAAAAGAATTGGCAATGGAAAAACAAACCGTCGTTAAACATTCAGTTAATTGATAAGAAGGATATTCATAACAACCGCTTGCAGGTCATTAACCAGTATGAAACTGAAAGCGGAAATTATAAAAATCGCTATGATGTAACAATATTGGTGAACGGCTTGCCTTTGGTTCACGTGGAACTAAAGCGTCGCGGTGTGGATATTAAGGAAGCTTTCAACCAAATCAACCGCTATCAGCGGGACAGTTTTTGGGCTGGAAGCGGTTTATATGAATACATCCAAATCTTTGTTATTTCAAACGGCACCTATACAAAATACTATAGCAACACCACACGGGACACCCACATCAAAGAGCACTCTAATACGAATGTTAAACAAAGCAAGAAGACCGGCAACAGCTTTGAATTTACATCGTGGTGGGCAGATGCGAAAAATAAACCGATCATTGATTTAATAGACTTCACAAAAACATTTTTTGCAAAGCACACGCTTTTAAACATCCTAACAAAATATTGTGTTTTCACATCTGAAAAAATGTTGTTGGTAATGCGTCCTTACCAAATCGTCGCGACTGAATGTATATTGAACAAAATCAAAATATCCTCAAATTACAAACAATACGGTAAAGTTGCCGGCGGTGGATATATTTGGCACACAACAGGCAGCGGAAAAACTCTTTCCAGCTTTAAAACCGCACAGCTTGCCAGTAAAATGAACATCATTGATAAGGTTCTGTTTGTGGTTGACCGAAAAGATTTAGACTATCAAACCATGAAGGAATACGACCGTTTCCAAAAAGGAGCTGCAAACAGCAATACAAGCACTACAATTCTTGGAAAACAGCTTGAAAATGATAATGCGCGCATCATCATTACAACCATCCAAAAGCTTTCTTGTTTTATCAAAAAGAATAAAACGCATCCGGTTTATGAAAAACACATTGTCCTTATCTTTGACGAATGCCATAGAACCCAATTCGGAAAGATGCGAATAGATATTACCAAGGCTTTCAAAAAATACCATATCTTCGGGTTCACAGGCACCCCGATATTTCCTGTAAATGCGGTTTCTTCCTATAATCCTGAATTGATGACGACGGAACAAGCCTTTGGAGAAAAGCTTCATACCTACACAATCGTTGACGCAATCGCTGATAAGAATGTTTTGCCGTTTAAAATCGACTATATCAGCACCATGCGCGAAGAGGAAAACATTCAGGACGAAAAAATCAAAAGCATTGATCGCGAACGAGCTTTAGCTTCACCGGAACGTATCAGCAATATCGTGAAATACATTTTGGAACATTTTAATCAGAAAACAAAACGTAACGATAAATCTTACACATTCAGCAAAATTTTAAATATTGAAGAAGTCGCTACAGCTAAAGATAGGCTTAAAATTGAGGAAATCAAAAATAAGGTTCGATTGACGGGGTTTAACGCAATCTTTGCCGTTTCATCTATTCCTGTGGCCAAACTTTACTATGAAGAATTTAAACGGCAGATGAAACAGAATCCTTTTCAGCAGTTGAAGATCGCTACCATATTCAGTTACGCCGCTAATGGAGACGAATATTCTGATGACGGTATCGATGACGAAAATTCTGAAGATACTAACAGTTTAGATGAAACTTCCCGTGATTTTCTGGAAAGTGCCATTAAAGACTATAACCAGATGTTCCAGACCAGTTATGACACATCAGCAGACAAATTCCAAAACTATTATAAAGATGTTTCTTTACGAATGAAAAACCGTGAACTTGATTTGTTGATCGTCGTTAATATGTTCCTGACGGGCTTCGATGCGACGACTTTAAACACGCTTTGGGTCGATAAAAACTTAAGGGCTCATGGCCTATTACAAGCCTATTCAAGAACGAACCGCATACTTAACTCTATCAAAACATTCGGTAACATTGTCTGCTTCCGTAATTTAGAAAAAGCGACAAATGACAGTATTGCTTTGTTTGGTGATAAAGATGCCGGCGGCATCGTTTTGATAAAAACGTTCAAAGAGTATTATGAAACCGGCTATACCGACAACAAAGGACGGGAAATGAAACCTTATGTTGCCTTAATAGCAGAATTGCAGGAAAAGTTTCCTATAGGTGAACGTATTATCAGCGAACAGGCTCAAAAAGATTTCGTAAAATTGTATGGCGCAATTTTAAAGCTTCGAAATATCCTTGCGACTTTTGACGAATTTGAAGGGCTGGATATTTTGACAGAGCGCGATGTTCAAGACTACCACAGTATGTATATCGATATTTACAGAGATATGGTTCGCCCAGACAATGAACAAACCAATATCAATGACGATATCGTTTTTGAAATGGAGCTGATTAAACAGGTTGAAATCAATATCGATTATATTTTGATGCTGATTAAGAAGTATCACGATACGCATATGAAAGATAAAGAAATTATCGTTACCATTCAAAAATCAATTGATGCTAGTATGGAATTGCGTAGTAAGAAAGATTTAATCTTAAACTTCATTTCATCTTTGACGCCCAGTAGCGATGTTGACCCTGAATGGAAAACGTATGTTCAAAAACAGAAAATAAAAGAACTCGATAATCTCATCTCAGAAGAAAATTTAAATAAAGAAGAAACGTATAAGTTTATTGATACCGCCTTTAAAAATGGGTATGTGCAGGAAATTGGAACAGATGTCGATGATATTTTACCACCGACGGATATCTTTGCTCCAAACGACGAGGCTTATATTAAGCGCGTGTCTGTATTGGATAAGATTAAAAACTTCTTTAACCGCTTTAAAGATGTATCAAACGGAGAATTGTAATAATACATAAAATAATTATGAATTTAACATTTTAGTATACTCCTTTGCTCTTCATTAGATGAGCATTTTGCCATAAATGAAAGGGAAGAAGCTTTTCCTCCCTTCCGGTTTTGCTTATCTGAAACTTTCAAACTGTTCGACGACGGTGTTTAAGGCTTCACGAACTGGGGATATGTCCAAGCGAGAATAAACTTGCGTCGCCTGAAAAGTTTTATGGTTCAGCGTCTTTGAAATGATCGGCAGGCTGACGCCGTTCATCGCCTCATAGCTTCCGACCGTCCGGCGCAAGTCATGAATGCGCAGGTTCGTTATGCCGGTTATCCATTTAATCTTGCGCCAGATGTGTATCGGCTCGTTCATATAACCGGTCGCGCTTTTCGAACTGGGGAAAAGCCAACATTCCCTTCCTGTGAAAGCATACAACTCCCGCAGTCGTGCGATTAAAGCGTCTGTCAACGGAACAGTCAGCGACGTGCCGTTTTTCGTTTTCGGAATGAACCAGGTCTGCATTTTAAAATCAATATGCTTCCATTGAGCTGCCAATACATTTCCGCAACGCTGTCCCGTATAAAGCAACATATAGAAAAACACGCGGTGCATCGGACTGTCCAAAGCGTCAATGGCTTTGAAAAAAGAAGAGAACTCGTCTTCACGCAAAAACCGTTCTCTGGAAGCCAGATGATACTTTTTTATGCCGGTCGTCGGATTGCGCCCTTCCCATCCCCATTCCAAAGCTTTATTGAAAATATGCCGGATTAAAGTCAGCGACTTGTTGGCCGCGGATATTCCTTCCGTCCGACGCAGTTTCAAAATCAGTGTTTCAATTTCACAACGGTTTATCGCGGACAGAGTTTTTTGTCCCCATCGGGAAAAACGGCGACGATAAATGCTGATATTGTTTTCAACCGTTTTCTTCGCAGTAAAAACGCGGGCATAATCGCTCAAGTATTTTTCCCATAACGCATTCAAAGTCATTTCGTTATGCAGTTTACGCTTTTCCGCATTCGGATTGATTCCTTGGGAAAACTGTTGCAAATGCCTGATTGCCAACAATCGGGCGTTTTTAACAGTAATATCGCCAAACCGTCCCAAAGTCGTTCTGACACAACTTCCCTGATAAAACTTGCAAACAACAAAAGTCTTTACGCCGTTAGGCGTAATCCGACATTTCAAAGCAGGCTGCTTTTTGTCCGAAATTTCGTATCGCTTTTCTCTGACTGGCAAATCACGCACGGATGCTTCGGAAAAAATGATTTCATTTTTAGCCATTTTACAGTTCCTTTCAGACTCGAACCAACTCTTTTCAGGTCAATACCGGGTCAATTTTTGTTATCAATCTCTGTAAAAACAGCTTAAAGAATAAAAAAGCCACTATTCAACTAACACATTGATTCCATTAAACAATATAAATAACAAACATCTTTTGTTTAATGTTATCAAACCTTTCTTCTGTTGCCTCTGACTCCGTTAGTCTTGGTTCGAGTCCAGGTTCCCCAGCCACTTCCAAGCCGTTGATTTTCAAAGGCTTTTTTGTTTCGGAAACAAAACCGAAAATACCCTTTAATAATTTTTTTCTGTTTTTCTTTTTTCAAATAAACAAAAGGCGCATCCGTTTCGGATACGCCCTTTAATCGGTATTTGAAATACTGCTTAGTTCAAAGCGTCTTTCAATGCTTTACCGGCTTTGAATTTCGGCTGTTTGCAGGCGGCGATTTTAATCGTTTCGCCCGTACGCGGATTGCGGCCTTCCGTCGCTTTGCGTTCAGAAACGCTGAATGTGCCGAAACCGACCAGACGAACTTCGTCGCCTTTTTTCAATGTCGCGGCAACGGCATTCAAAAACGCTTCTACGGCACGTTCGGAATCAACTTTCGTCAAGCCGGTATTCTTCGCGATTTCTGCAACCAATTCTGCTTTATTCATAATAAAACTCCTCATGTAAAAAAGAACACCCTACATTAACCGCTTTCTCTCAAACGGGCAAGAATTTAATGATCTCCGTTTTCCCATTCGTTAAAAATATCGTCCATATCCTCCGAAGTATACGGATTGTCGTCGTCATTATAGGACGAATACGAATAATTCGACGATTCCCGAACTTTTTGATCAGAACTCGGAAAAAGATATTTCATCAATAAAAACGCCATAAGAAAAAAATTCAACGCCGCCGCGCCCAAGGAGCCTTCTTTTTGCAAATCGGACACGCATCCGATAAAACCCAAAGCGAAAAAAGCAATAAAGGGCAATAAACATCCCGACCCTCTTTTGACGTTTTCTTTATCGGGCATAATCATTCTCCGCATTTTTCTTTTGCGCTGCAAAGGCCTGATCGAATTCTTTCAAACATGCGTATAACGCCAATAATTCTTTCGGCGCTTTTGCCTTAACATTTCGCGCCGGCTGTTTTTTTTCCTTTTCCTTCAGATCCGAAAGAGGTTTGTACGCCTTGAAAAAACGTTCGAAACTGCCGGTTACGATTTTTTGTTCATTAACGCTCCAAAACGAACAAGAGTTACTGCCCGACAAGGGCGATCCGCACATATGAATCAAATAAAGAGTATCTTCTCCTTTTTGCGTTTTCCAATCACTTTCGTATAACATAAGCATTTCACCGATAGTCGCTTTCAAAGCGCCGATATAAAGCCCCGTAACACCTGTTCCGGCAATACGGTAAGAAGCCAATTCGCGGCGATTGACGATTTGTTTTTTATAACGCTTGAAGACATCAAGGTTTTTAAAAAAGAATTCTATTGATTGATAGTCTTTTGCCGGAGATTCGGCATAAAAAGTAATTACGGACATAAAAAAACCTCCATTTAGTCGAGTTTCTATAGCGGCCGACAAGCAGAGCCAAATGACCGCTTCGATAATTATCATATCAAAGATTTTTATTTTCCGACAACCTTTTTTATATACACCTGCCGAGAATCAACGAAATCCTCTTGCCTTTTCCCGTCATAACAATAAACTTAAGCTTTCAAAACAATATTTGGGAGAGAAGCCATGACAGATTCAACGAAAGAAAACATCTCTATCAATCCGGAAATCGAAAAAATACTGTCGAAATTAGCCGCAAGGGAAGAACGCGTCCTGCGTATGTGGTTCGGTTTGGGAAACCGTTTTTATACCTCCGAAGAAATTGCCGCGGAATTTAACGTTACGCCTGATCGCGTTTATCAGGTGATTCGAAAAGCTTTGTCGAACTTAAGCGCCGCCTTAGAGGATTAACGCCCCTTCAGAAAAGAGGTCTTTATTGTTTCATCTGTCCGAATTAAAAGAAAAAGCCGCAAAAACAACCCTGTTTTATTTTTTAACGACGGCAATTGTTCTTTTTTTGATGTTTCCTGTATATTATCAGCCTGTGATTCAGGCAGAGATAACAATATCGACGCCGTTTTTTATAAAAACGTCAATTTCTCATGTATCTTCGGATGACGGCACTCTGACGGGATTGGGATTTTTTTCAACGACAGGCAGTCAAAATCTGCCGTTTTCAATACCGAAAAAAACACCGGATAAAATTCGGATTCTGTTTTCCGCAAATATTCCGACAGAAGTAACGGTAGGTGCTCTGAAGCTCGGAGGGAAAATATTTTTGCCCGCTCCCGGACAAAAAGAAATAAAGCTGTTCGTTGAAAAAGAAAGCAAAATTTTTTTTGAAAATTTAAGCGGTTCCTCTGTTTACCGTTTTTATTTTTCAGTTTTTATCGGCATTTTTTTTACTGTTTCAGCTCTTTTTTGGATCCTAAGAAAAAACAAGACATCCCGCTTGTTGTTTGCGGCGACGACCGGCTATATAGGCATTGTTGTCAATTGCAAACTCTATCCGACGCACATGAATATGCTTTTCGGCGTTCTGATTTTTTCATTTTTATTTTATTTTTATAAACAGCTTTACAAAAAACATCCCCCTTTTAACGGTTTTTTGGCCGCTGCGGGAATTATTTTCGGAACGGTGAACATCTTGTCGGTCAGCCTGTATCGTTTCGATTCATGGAATTTTATCGCACAAAATTCTTTGCTTTGCTTATTGGGATTAATCGGACAGGGAATTATGTTCTACGCAGTGGGATTAAGTTTCTTTGATTTCATGTCCGGCCGCTTTTTCCTTGAGCCCTACACGGGGAAACAATATCTGATATCTTTGATTGATTTCTATCGCCGCCGAACGATCTTGTGTGTCTTTTTAATTATCCTGATTTGCTGGCTGCCTTGGCACTTTGTATATTACCCCGGAATTTTCCCTTGGGATTCGAAAGGCCAAATCAAACAGATATTAGATCTGTTGCCAAAAACACAAAGACATCCTACCTTATCGACTTTGCTCTTCGGCGCCTGTTTTAAAATCGGTGTTCGGATAAAAGATTACAGTCTCGGCATTTATTTTTATACGGCTCTGCAATCCTGTGTTTTAGCCTTTATTTTTGCGTTATGCCAAAACCGAATAAAGCAACTGGGGCTGAATTTTTATTTTCAACTGATCAGTCTGATTTTTTTCGCCGTTTATCCGATCGGCGGTTTCATTGCCGTATGGGGAACAAAAGACGTCCTTTATGCCGGGCTTTTCACTCTGTTCATATTACAGACATTGTCCGGCTTGTACGAACCGGCAAAATACCTTTCCGCCGGAAAACAACAGCTTTTTTACGCGGTTGTTTCCTTATTGACATGCGAATTACGACGAAACGGTCTGTTTATCGTTCTGCCGACGATTGTCGCAATACTTCTTTTCGCGGATATTCCGAATAAAATCAAAAAAAACCTATCGCTTTTTACCGGCGGTGTTTTACTTTGTTTCTTCTTACTCAACCAAGCCGTTTTTCCGGCAATGGGATATGCAAAAGCTTCCCCGAAAGAATCTTTATCCGTCCTCTTTCAACAAACGGCGCGTTACTTGAAAAATCATCCGTCCGACATCACCGCATCGGAATACAGGACGATCAATCGAGTTTTAGATATTCCCAAGATTGTCAATGATTATGCTCCGCTGACTGCGGATATGACAAAAAGGACATATAAACTCCTGAAAGATCCGGAAGAAAACAAAAAACTGACCGATTATTTTAAAACCGCCGTAACGATGTTTTTCAGACACCCTCTGACAGCCATTCAGGCGACTATGGCAAACAGTTTCGGATATTATGCCTTTACGCCATACTTCATTGTAGAACAACAAGAACCTTTTGACGGCATTTTATGTACCGCCCCCCCCGCTCGATTTGAAAAAATCCGCTCGGTCATCAGCGATTTTTATAATGATGAAATGGTATCTTCTTTGCTTTTTACAGGAGTCAGAACCCCCGTTTACACTTGGCTGTTAATTTTGATCGGACTTTATTTTTGCAAAACCGGACAACATAAAAAACTGTTGTATCTTCTGCCTTCAACGCTGTCGATTTTGATTTGCATCGCGTCTCCGATCAACGGATTGCTACGTTATGCTTTGCCGATCATATGCGCCATGCCCGTTGTTTTTGCTTTTTGCGTTTTAAAAACAGAAAACCGGACGGAGAAACATTCGTGAAAAAAAATATTCTTTTCAGTCTGATTTGTACCTTTTTGTTTATGGCCGCCGCCGTACATACGTATATAACACCATCCGTTCGCATCAGTTTTCATGCGCAATCGGATAAAGGAGCGATTGTTTTTTTAAAATATACGTCTGCAATAAATAAAAAAACCGTCACAAACGTTTTGAAAAAAAGCTTTTGCCCAAAAGTATCGGATTTTGTTTTTTTTGATGTTCCGGTCAAAAAACTATATCAAATGACATTGGATTTTATCCTTATCTTCCGACAACAACGCATAAAAATCGATCAAATAAAAATTGAAGGCAAAAAAACGCTGATTTTGCCGTTGGATAATAATGATATCATAACACAGGAATCATCACTGCTTTCATTCCCGACACCTTTAAACATAGAAGGCAAAACGCATTTTTCCTTTCCCGCCGCTTTTGTACTGAGCTTATTTTCTTTTGTCTCTTTTTACGCCGTATTCCGTTTTAAAAAAGCATGTCATTTTGCTGCAGCGATTGCGGGATATTTTTGTTTTTCTTTTTATTTTAATACGAATTTAGCCAAAGAAAATGCTTTCCTGACCCTTTTACTGATCACGGCTCTGTATCTTTTTTACGAACGGACAAGCAACAATAATTCGAATCGCCGCGAACGGGCCGTTATTTTGATATTCGGCATATTATTCAGTTTTATCCATTTGTTGTCTTATTGTCTGACATTTTCTTTATCATTTGCCGCTCTCAAATATAATTTGCTGTTATCAACCGTTTCTGCGACAGGAGAAACCTTTTTAGTTTACAGACTATGTTTTTGTCTGTTTTCTTTCTTGGATTATCTGGGACAAAGCCGACAGAGACTTGCCAATCGCTATATTGTTTTTTTTAAAGAACATGTTTTCGGTGTTTCCTTTGTCTTGATTTTCACCGTTTATCTGCTTTTCGGCCTTATTTACTATCCGGGACGCATTTCTTTCGACATGATCGTTCAACTGGAACAAAGCTTGGACACTGCAAACAAATCTCAACATCATCCGTTTTTATCAACATTCTTAATGAACGGCTGTTTTAAAATCGGAACGTTTTTAAAAGACAGCGCTTTTGGATTGTTTTTATATATTTTATTACAAAATCTTGTTTGTTCAGCCGTTTTCGGCGCCTGTTTAAAACAGATCAAGAATTTAAAACTGCCCGACGGCTTTTTAATCGCCTCATTAATCTTTTTTACTTTTTTTCCTTTCGGTATCTTGTCTGTCTGGGGTGTAAAAGACGTTCTTTACAGTGCCGTCTTCACTTTGTTTTTATTGCAGACAGTTACATTTATAAACACGAAACAGACTAGCGCAACTTTCAAAACAGCGGCTTTTTATTCGATAACGGGACTGTTGGTTTGCAATTTACGCAATAACGGAATTTATGTTGTTTTGCCGACTTTGCTGTTTTTGTTTTTCCGCTTGCCATACAAAAAAATACTCGGAATGATATTTTGTTTTATTCTGGTGACGTTTGTCTTACTGACACGCTACGCATATCCCGCTTTGGGATATCCCGCCGGAAGCAAACGGGAAATATTTTCCATTCCGTTTCAACAAACGGCTCTGTATGTAAAACAGCACAGATCTGAAATTACGACAAAGGAATACCAAACCATTGACCGCGTCCTTTCATTCCAAGATCTTTACAAAAATTACCTACCACGAGCATCCGATCCGATCAAAAAAACCTATAAATTGGAATATTCCGACGCAGAATTCGCCTATCTGAAAGATTATTTTATCGTATGGGCAAAAATGTTTTTCAAACATCCTCTTACATATTTTCAAGCCTTGCTTGCGCAATCATCGCACTATTACGCTTTTCTCCCCAGCGGCTCGTCGTTGCCGGAGCATATCATTTTTCTGACAGATTGGCTTCAAGCAGCACAGGCACAAAAAGAAACACCTTTAAGCAACATGATAGATCAATTTCACTTTACTTATATACTGTTTATGCCCTTTTTGTGTTTTGTTTACAATCGCGCCTTTTACACAAATCTGACGATCTTAACTTGGATTTATCTGTTATGCAGGAAAAGAGAAAAAAGCACAGCTCCTTTCATTCCGATTTTAATCAGTGTTTTGATCTGCATTGCATCGCCGGTTAACGGGCTTTTACGTTATGCCATGCCGATGGTCGCGGCGGCTCCATTAATGATCGCCTACGCTGTCAGCGATCAAAACAGGAAAACAGATAATGAACACTAAACGACTTCTATTAGGAACCGATCCCATTCCCCGATTATTGTGGACATTCGCTCTGCCGGCCATCATCGGCCTGTTAATCAATGCTTCCTATAATCTGATCGACCGCATTTTTGTCGGGAACGGAATCGGTGCGGCAGGATTGGCGGGCATTACCGTTTCATTTCCGGCGGTTGTTTTGCAAATGGCTTTCGGATTAATGATCGGAATCGGCGGAAGCGTGAACTTTGCCGTTTGTCTGGGACAAAAGAAAATCCCCCGTGCCGAAAGAATTTTTACAAACGCTGTAATGTTAATCGTCCTTGTCGCCGTTGCTTTTTCAATTATTCACCTTTTGCTTTTAGAACCGTTGCTGACACTATACGGAGCAACACCGACAATCATGCCGTATGCAAAAAAGTATTTAAGCATTACGCTGTGCGGATCCGTTTTTATGATGACAAACATGACATTAAACAACTTCATCCGTGCAAACGGTTTTCCCAGAATCGCAATGTATACCATGCTGATCGGGGCCGTAACGAATACAATTCTGGATCCGATATTCATTTTTGTTTTTAAATGGGGAATTGCCGGCGCCGCTTACGCGACCGTATTTGCGCAAATAGCTTCCTTTATTTGGGCGTTAATGTTTTGCCTGTCTAAAAAACCGTCTTACTGTTTCAGAAAAAGATATGCTTCTTTTTCTTTAAAAATCGTTTTGATGATCTGTTTCGTCGGAACGGCACCGTTTATGATTCAGCTGACGAACGGATTTATGCAAACGATCGTCAATAAATCTTTGGTTTTATACGGCGGCGATATTGCCGTTTCTGCGATGGGAGCGACAATTGCCGTTACCAGTTTACTTTTCATGCCCGTTATCGGTCTGTGCGAAGGAGCTCAACCGGTCGTCAGTTTCAACTTGGGGGCAAAAAAATACGACCGAGTACTTAAAATTTATAAAACGGAATTAATCATAGCTTTGTTGCTTTTCACTTTCAGCTGCATTTTGCTGCAGTTATTCTCGGATCGAATTATCAGAATTTTTAATAAAGATGACTTTGAATTGATTGCAATCGGTACACAATCCATGAAAATCATCAGTTCTCTTTATCCGTTTATTGCGCTGCCGATGGTAACGATTTTTTTGCTTCAAGCGACAAAATGTCCGAAAACGGCAGCATTTTTATCCCTCAGCCGACAAATGTTGTTTGTCATTCCGGCAATTATGATATTACCGCGCCACTTTGGTTTGGTCGGTGTTTTTTATGCTTTTCCGACTGCCGATTTTTTAGGATTTTTGACAGCCCTTCCCGTTGCCGTTTGGCAATTAAAAAAATATTCCATTCTTGCCAAAGAACACAATGAAACTACCGTACAGACGGATTTTTCGGCGGAACGGTAATTCCCATGGCATTCAGAATTTTTTCAAATATCGCCGTCTGCGGATAATTTCCCATAAAAAAGAACGCTCCGTTTCCGACAGCGGAAACAGGCATCGGAACCGCCGTTTGACCAAATGTGGAATATCCTATGCCGGCACGTTTAGCCAAAATTTGTATCGGCGCCATCTGCAAAGGGTCATATTTACCGTATTTATTCAGATACGTTTCCGTTTTCGGTCGTTTTGCCTGATCCGTCATACTGTAGCGAAAAGCTTCCCGCAACAAAGAAAGCTCTGCTGTCGTTACATTCATTTTTAATGCCTCGACAGCCTCTTTATTTCCTTTTTCGGCTTCATCCTCCAGTTTCTTTTTTTGATCACTGGACAAGATTTTCAACCCGAATTTTTTTTCGATTTGAGGCATAAAGTCTTCTAAAACAGCTCCGGTCTGCCGACGTTTACGAAAACGATTGATTGTCGTTTTAAATGCGAAAGCGGAAACTTTTTGATTTTTCAAAACAGCGATATCCAAACTTTCGGAATTATTGATTCCCAAAGTCATTCCTCCCGTTTCAGCCGTTCCTGCGACAACGATCAACGTTTCTTGCGGATGTTCGCGATAAAAATCATACGCTGTTTTAACGGCTTGATCAAAAGCGTTCATTTCCCGAATTAACGCTGCCGTATCGTGCATTTTCGCCACTTGATTCATTTTGTCGGCAATTGTAATCAAAACAAACCCTTTTTCGGCTTTAAATTTATCAATCGCTTTTGAAACAAAGGAAGATAGACTTAACGACTGCGTTTTAGCGTCAATTGCAAAGGGAATGTTTTTCAATCCGACAACAACTTTTCCCGTGGGCAAAACGTCATTTTCTTTTAATGACGTCATTTGCTTGTATCCGCCTTTTTTCAAAACAACGTTTAAATCATCCTGTCCAAACGATTTCGGACGTTTAAAAGCCTGCCCGATAAACAAAGGAACGGAACTGTCAGCGACTTGGACAGCGATATCATAATAACTTTGTTTTTTTACGCTGTGAGCATAAAACGATGCCGGAACAATACCGTCTAAACCGCTGTCTGTTAAAATGCCGACGGCATACCCGTTTTGCGTTAAAACGGAAGAAATCAACGGAAGAGCTTTTTCTGTGCCATTCAGCATAGAAATCATATTTTCTTCAACGACTTTACCACTGGCCAACGCACCGGCGGCAGCGGCAGTATCCGTTAAATTTGAATCCAAAGATATTCCCGTCGTACTGCCCTGAATAGGCAGCGTATTGATAAACATCCGTTCCGTATCGGCCAGTTCGGTCAAACGCCTTTGAGCATAAGAAACCCCGTCGCCGATAAAAAAGAAAACATATTTCGCAAGTTTTTCTTCTTTGCATGCGTTAAGGATAAAACAGAATATGCAACAAACAGACAAAAAAAACAGTTTCTTGATTTTTTTTGCTTTAAAGAATGGATGAAACATCGTTGACTCTTTACAATAGGATAAGATAACGTTGATTTTGAACGTATTAAAAAAATTTATGAAAGCAATGTCAAACAAAAAGAACTTTCTTTCTCTTTTTCAACGGAATGACGAGATAATGAATTTTTACTTTTTGATCTTTTTGGTTTTCACTGGATTTGGGACAGCCGCTGCGGCAGACCCGTTCGATGTCGAAAAAACGGTTCCCGTTTCGCCCGCCGCTCCTATATGCTCGACGGTTAATGTTTCTGCGGACAAACTGCATTTGGCTGACGTTATCAATATGGCTTTATGCCAAAATCCGCAAACCCGCCAACTTTATATGGGCGCTTTGGCAACGGCCGCCGAATACGGTCAAACCAAAGGAAATTATCTGCCGACGGTTGACTTGTCGGCCGGCATACGCCAAACGGACACGCATGTCCGCCATGGAAAAGACTCAAGCGGCACCCCCGTAACGGCGGATTTGTCCCTAGGGTGGTTACTGTATGATTTCGGCGGACGGGAAGCTTCGACGGAAGCCGTCAAACAATCTCTGAACGCCGCTTTAGCAACACGGTCCGACGCACTGCAAAGTCTGATTTTCGATGCGGCGCGGGCTTATTATTTGGTTTTTGCGGCACAGGAAGAATACAAAAATTCCAACGCGACATTGGAATCCGCTTTATCCGCTTACGAAGCAGCCTCCAAGCGCTATGAACTTGGGCTAGCCGCTTTGTCGGATAAATTGCAGGCGCAAACATCATATTCCGAAGCGCAATTGGGCGTTACCAAAGCCGAAGAGGCGTTGGAACTGGCAAAAGGAAATTTAGCCGTTCTGCTGAATTTCGCTCCCGATCAACAAATAAACCTGTATGAAGAAAAATATTCCATGGATTATTTTTCTTTACCGCAAGACGTCAACACTTTGTTTGAAACGGCTCTAAAAAACCGTTCCGACATTTTGGCGCAAAAAGCTAAAATAAAACAGGCGGAATCAACCGTAGCGTTACAAAAGTCGAAAAACGCCCCTTCTCTTTCTTTATCGGCCGGTTTAGGCGTCGACGACGAATTAAAAGGCGGACAGCGGGCTTATTCCAGTTCTGTCGGTTTAACCATGACGGTACCCTTGTTTACCGGATTTAAAAATCAATATCAGATTTCTCAGGCGCGATATCAGTTGGAACAGAAAAAAGCGGAACTCGAACAATTGGAA
This sequence comes from Alphaproteobacteria bacterium, assembly GCA_045587165.1. Taxonomy (GTDB): domain Bacteria; phylum Pseudomonadota; class Alphaproteobacteria; order CAAGCB01; family CAG-977; genus UBA11549. The sequence continues at coordinate 15,834 of JAZNBT010000124.1, forward strand.
AACGATATCCAACATGAAGTCTGGACAACGTTTCAAAATTTCTTCACCGCTAAAAAAACATATGAAATTTCTTTAACCATGTTTGCATCCGCCGATCAAAACGCAAAAGTCGCCTTGGGAGCATACAAAGCCGGTAAAGGCAGCATTTTGACCGTTTTGGACGCACAATCCAGACTGGCCGACGTTCGTTCGACAAAAAGCCGTTCTTTTTACGAACTGCTGATTGCTAAAACAAACATTATCAGAAAAATCGGTCTGATAGACCCCTTCAAAACGAAAAAAGGATTTTAATCTATGAAAAAAACGCTTGTAATTCTTCTTGTTTTGATTTTATCCGGGGCAGGTTTTCTGACCTACAAACACTTTTCGAAAAAAACCGAAACAGTCTACGACACGACGACGGTTTCCCGCGGTCCGTTGCGTGTTGACGTTACGGCATCCGGCACGATTCAGCCTGTCAATATCGTCAGCGTAGGCACACAAGTATCCGGCATCATTGAAAAGGTTTTTGTCGATTATAATTCCGTTGTAAAAAAAGGCGACTTAATCGCTCAGCTTGAAACCTTTACCTTGGCTGAAAATTTAAAGGAATCCCAAGCTGCCGTAACGGATGCCAAAGCAAAACTGGATTATGCCAAATTAAATGCAAAGCGTAATAAGGAACTGTACGAACAAAACTTTATCGCCCGTTATGAATGGGAAGAAGCCGATTTAGACGTCGTAAACGCTCAGGCGACTTATGACAAAGCCGTCGCTCAGGCAAAAAAAGCAAAACGCAATCTGGGATATGCCAACATCATATCTCCCGTCAACGGTATCATTGTCACCAAACAGGTTGAAGAAGGCCAGACGGTCGCGTCCAGTTTTCAAACGCCCGAATTATTTACGATAGCCGAAGACTTGACCAAAATGCAGATCGAAGCCGAAATTTCCGAAGCGGATATCGGCCAGATCAAACCCGGTCTGCCGGTTACTTTTACGGTAGATACTTTCCCGTCGGATGTTTTTAAAGGAATCGTTTCTCAAGTTCGTTTGCAGCCGACAGAAGATTCGAACGTCGTCATGTATACCGTTGTCGTTTCCATATCAAACGACGATTTGCGCTTGTTGCCGGGCATGACCGCCTATGTCACGATCACGGTTGAAGAAAAAGCAAGCGTTTTAAAACTGCAGAACATGGCCTTCCAATTCCGTCCCGCCAGTAAAAGCTTGGGATCGACCAGACGGATATCCAACGCGGATCGCCAACGTCTGATTCAGGAACGCAGATCCTTAAAACCGAATCAGGCCGTTGTTTATGTTCTGGAAAACAATGAACCTAAACCCCGCACGGTAACCAAAGGCATTTCCAATTTGCTGGCGACGGAAATCGTTGACGGATTAAAAGAAGGCGACAAAGTCGTTTTAGAAGATTTGACAACCGTCGTCCCCTCTAAACGCAAAGGGCCGTAATGAATAAAAAAGTCATCGAAATCAAAGACGTTTGCAAGACTTATTTCATGGCCGGCGGCATGAAACAAGATGTGTTGAAAAATGTCTGTATGACGGTGGAAGAAGGTGATTTCGTCGCGATTATGGGACCTTCCGGCGCGGGGAAATCGACCTTTATGAATATCTTGGGATGTTTGGACAGACCGACGTCAGGCTCTTATTTGTTGGGCGGAAAAGAAGTGTCCGCCATGAACGATAATGAATTGGCACACATTCGAAATAAAATGATCGGTTTTGTTTTTCAGGGCTTCAACCTGTTAATGCGCCGCACATTAACGGACAATGTCGCTTTGCCGTTGATTTATGCCAACGATACATCAAAGGAAGAACGCAATAAACGTGCCGTCGAAAAACTGGAGTTGGTCGGATTGAAAGGCTTTACGGACCGTTACCCCAATCAGATTTCGGGCGGTATGCAGCAACGCGTTGCGATTGCCCGCGCACTGGTCAACAATCCGGAAATGATTCTGGCCGATGAACCTACCGGAAATCTGGACAGTAAAACCAGTGATGAAATCATGCTGTTTTTACAGCAATTGAACCGAGAGCAAGGAATTACGATCGTATTGGTCACCCATGAACCCGATATTGCTCAATATGCCCGCCGTCTGGTACGCGTCGTTGACGGACGCATTGCATATGACGGGGATGTCAGATCTTATATGGAACAGCAGAAATGATAAAATCCATTTTTCATGAAGCCTGCCTGTCCATGACAGGAAACAAACTCCGGTCGTTTTTAACGACTTTGGGTATCATTATCGGTGTCTGCGCCGTTGTGTTAATGGTCGCCGCAGGACAAGCGGTACAAAATATCATTCACGAACGTTTTGTCGCGATGGGGGCGAATTTGCTGATCATTCGCTCCGAACGCCCCAAACTCACCGTAAAGGTATCGGGACCGATGACTTCGATTACATTGGATGATGCCAACGCTTTAAAATCTTTACGCGGTTTGGACGTTGTCGCTCCCGTTCTCAGCGCCAATGCGCAAGCAATCAACGGCCCGAACAACTGGAGCGTTTCAATTACCGGAACGACACCCGACTATATGAAAACGGCCAACTGGGAAATTGCCCGCGGGCGGGGTTTGGACGCTCAAGATATCCGTAAAGGAACGACAAACGTCGTTATCGGACACGAAGTCATGACGGAATTATTCCCTTATGAAGACCCGATCGGTAAATCGATTCGAATTCGAAATCAACCATTCAACATCGTCGGCGTTTTAAAAGAAAAAGGATCCAGCACGGGCGGTGCTAATCAGGACTCGACCGTAATGATGCCTTTGTTAACCGTTCAAAGACGTTTTAACCGTTATGCCAAATTAAACGCCGTCAATCATATAGCTGTTAAATTCTCGGAAACGGAAAATTTAAATATTATCGAACAGCGCATTACCCGTTTTCTGCGCGCGCGTCATAAAATAAAAGACGAAGATCCCGACGATTTCCGCATTTTCAACATTGCCGAATTTGTTGAAAACATCAGGCTGATCGGAACCGTCTTATCTATTTTATTGGCGGCGATCGCTTCTATTTCTTTGGTTGTGGGGGCGATCGGCATTGTCAACATGATGTTGGTATCCGTCACGGAACGAACGCGCGAAATCGGCATCCGCAAAGCTTTGGGCGCACCGAACAATTGGATTATGTTGCAGTTTTTATTTGAAGCCGTTCTAATTTCCATGGTCGGCGGAGTTATCGGATTGATCTTGGGTGTCGGCTTGTCGCAATTGGGCGGTCACATATATAATACCGTCGTTCCGTTCAGCCTGTGGCCGATTGTTTTATCCTTCACCGTAGCTTTTGTCGTAGGCATCGTTTCCGGCGTATTTCCGGCCTATAAGGCAATGAAGCTCGACCCGATCGAAGCCCTGCGTTATCAATAAAAAGCAAAAAAATCCCCGTTTTTAACGGGGATTTTTTTTATTCTTCCGACATTTTTTTCAAACTGTAATATTCCGCTATTTCGAAACAGCCATACAAAATCAAGTATAACCCCAACATCAACGTAATCGTAAACACGCCGATCATCGGATGACTTAAAATCAAAAAACCGAACAACACCCCGATAATGCCCGAAAGCAAAGCCCATTTCCAGGAAACCAGACCGGAGGATTTTACATCAATACTGAATGCGATCTGAATGACGCCGACGCATAAAACCCAAAGGGCCAGCAATACCGGCAAAGAAGCGGCCGTCACCCCTAAATTCATCATCAAAATAATCCCGATGATAATATCCAGCAATCCCAAAGCCAACAATCCGCCTGATCTTAAACTGAAAAACGCCGCCAGATACCAAATGCCGCCGAATAAAAAAACACTCCCCAAATATAAGGCCATAGCCAATAATGCCGTATCGGGATAAAACCATGTAAATATTCCGGCGATAATCATTAAAACGCCGAAAACCAACAGCCCTTTACTGGGCTTTACATTACCTTCCAAAACCATGTCTGACTCTCCTTTTTTCTTTTAAATTTAACAAAAAAGAAGGCCCTTATCCGCTTGGATTTTAGTAGATAATCAAAGGTTTCCCCTTATCTGAACGATATCCGGCGTTCTGTTTTCATAGCAAAAAACGCCACTTTTAGCCCCATTTTCAACAGGCAAAAGAAATTGGTATTGAAAATAATCAGATAGAGAGATGAAAAAGTATAATGCCCTCTATCTGATCATTTAAAATAAAACACTCCTTTTCTTTTTTGTTTAAAAAGAGTATCTCATACCGAAAGAAACTTCTTTGGATTTTGTCTTGTATTTATCGCCGTACGAATCCGAAAAAGAACCATAGTCGATATAACGCAATCCCAAATCCAAAGCGAAACGATCGGTAAGATCATAACTTGCTCCCGCACTGATATTATACGCCAGCTTCTTTTTGGAAGTATGATAATGACCGGAACCTGAATCAAAAACGCCAGAAATATATTCGTCATACTCACCGAAATCGTCATATTCTATTTTTGCCATTCCGAAACCGATACCGACATACGGTGTAAATTTAGTAGTGTTATGAAAGTCATAATATCCGTTCAACATGTAAGACTGTATGGATAATTCCGTTGAAAACGTCCCTTCATAAATATAATCTACACCGTTTGTTTCGAAATAATGTTCCGTCTTATCCGCTGATTCACGATAATTATATTCCGCTTCCAATCGTAAATTCTTATTTGCTTTAACACCGATAGCGATATTTATACCTTTTGGATCAAACTTTTTCTGATCACCCCAAAAACTACCGTCCGTTTTGGTTATAACAGCCTTTACGGAAGCATAACCCTTGATTGTCTGTTCCTGAGCCTGAGCGATTGTTGAAAACAACATCACGGCCCCCAGCATTGTGAAAGTAATTTTTTTCATATACCAAACCTCTATCTGTTATTCAATGAATGCCCGCGGATATTTTGAGGTATCGTAAGCCCCTTTAAAGAGGTATTAAGCGTCAATATCCTCAAGCATTTCGAAATAATCTATATCAAAAGGTTTTTATAAAAAGGTCGCCCGCCAAGCGACAATTATCCGAAATTACCTATAATCGGTTCATCAAACTGATAGAGGGCTTCGTTGATAAGAATAGTATCATAGATACCTTTGCCGATAAAAAACTGTACGATCAGATCAGCCTTGGAACTTTCCGAAAACGACAGTCCCGCTCTTTGCAACAAATCCGATGTTTCCTCAAGATTCAATTTCAATGCTAAGGCAAATAAAATTACCGTATCTTTGCTTGGTCGGTAACGATCGTTGTTTCTGATTTTTGAAAACAATTTTCTATCAATGCCCGCTTTTTTGTAGCAGTCGATTTCGTTCATATTTTTAACGGCGATCAATTCCATCAATTTTTGGGAAAATGTTTGGCCGGTTTTTTGAACGGCATCATCCAATTCATTCATAAAAGGAAGCAAATCGTCTTCCGCGTCCACGTCGTCGCTTTGATAAAAAATTAAACTATAATTTTCCTCTATGTAGTTTTTTATCTCATCCTTAAAAGAATCGACGATCGGTTTACCATGCGCTTTGCGCCAAGAAAGGAAGCCCTGTCTGCACTTTTTAAAAGGAATTTTTCGTATCGTTTTGTCTGCATTCAGACATTTGACGTAAAAGAAACCGCTTTCATTTTGTGTAATCTGAAGCTGCAATCCGTTTTCAAGAATAAATCGAATGCTTTTTAACCGACGCTCCCGATAAAGCCATTTCCAAACGGTATATGTATCGTATTCAACCGATTCTATGGTTTGATGCAAACAATCCTGAAACAGAACGTTTAAATCAACATTTGCCTCTTCATCGGGATAAAAATCATGCCTGATTTTATGGCTCGAAAATGAAAAAGAACCATCCGGTTCAGGATAGATCGCGCAATCTTCGGCATCTGTATAAATTATCAGCGGACGATTAAAGCGGCAACAACACTCAATCATATAATCGTCATTAATTTCCGTCCCGTCTTGTTTGGTTTTTGCTATACTCATTAACGCGTCGACTTTTTGACGGTTATCTTTTCCAAAGGCGAAAAACTCTCTTAAATCGATCGACTCTGAAAACAAATTCATTTTTAAAATTCTGTTTTGAATGTCTTTTAAAGATGAAAAGTTTTCTCGTTTCCATTTTTTTAAGCTAAATATTGATTGAGTCATAATGCTTTTCCGTTTCCATATATATCTAAGGTATTTTATTTAAACGTATAAATCAAAAAAATACAAAAATGTCGCTTATAAAGCGACCTGACGTCCTTACACATACAATATGATTTTTCAATAATCGATTTATACAAGGAACATGCATGTCGAACTTCGACTTTTCTGATAATCGCACCGAAAAACTGAATGAACTTCTTATCGACGCCGTATCTCACGGATTGATGGAAATGACAACGTATTTACTGGAAAAAGGCGCAGACGACATTAATTCCGCATTGGAAGTCGCCGTAAAAGAAAAACAAACAAAAATAGTTTATTACTTATTGGAAAAAGGCGCCGATAATTTTAACGGAGCTCTCGCCTGGGCGTCACTGACAGGACAAAAAGACATAGTTTTTTCTATGTTGGAAAAAGGCGCAGACAATTTATCTTCGGCCCTTCTGGGGGTCGCAATAACGAATCGAACGGACATTGCGGAACTTCTTTTAGATAAAGACAAAGAAGCCTTTATAAAAGAAGATATAAATTATTTAAACATCGCTTTAATGTTATCCGTTAAAGCGGAACAAATCGAAATGGCGAATTTTTTGATAAATAACGGGGCTGATCTTCTCAGCCGCCCATTAGCTTATGCCGTATTAAACGGACAAAGAAAAATAGTCGATTTTTTATTGGAAAAAGGAGCGGAAGACATTAATGACGCTCTTAGTTATGCCGCCATAGCCGAAGATAAAGACATGATTGATCATTTGTTGGAAAAGGGCGCCGATGATTTAAACTTGGCTTTAGAATACGCCGCGGAATGGGGGAGAAAAAAATGATTGATTATCTGTTGGAAAAAGGCGCCGACGATTTGGAAAGAGCTCTGGTCGCCGCGAAAGAAAACAATCAGGAAGAAACCATAATATACATACTGATGAAAATTAATAATCGCAATAACATGTCATAGATAAACAGAACGGTTATATATACGTCCCGTTTAAAATTCAGCTTGAGCGGATTTTTTAATAAAACGAAAATCATAAAGTGATTAAGCTTATTCAGCATATAACTTTATCAATCGAAATCCGCCGGACAAGGACGTCTTCGGCATATAATTTATTAGCCGCCACATACATTCGACGCCCCGACTTTTTCGGTCGCTGAAATTTTAACAAATAATGTTATAAAAAAACAGCCCTTTCGGGCGGTATTTTTATTTGGCGTTCCCAAGGGGATTCGAACCCCTGTTACCGCCGTGAAAGGGCGATGTCCTAGGCCTCTAGACGATGGGAACATCATCAAGACGGCTTATATATAAAGATTATCCGTCCTGCCGTCAATACATTTTTGTAAAAACGTTCTTTTTTTTGCTCCTTAATCGTAATTTCGCATCAATCCGACCAATTTTCCCTGTACGGTTATTCGTTCCGGACTGTAAATTCGCGTTTCATACGCCTTGTTACACGGTTCCAATAAAACGGCATTGCCTTTTCTGCGGATTTTTTTCAGCGTTACTTCGCAGCCGTCAACCAAAGCAACGGCGATTTCACCGTTTTCGACCGTATTCGTCCGCCGGATAATCACCGTATCCCCGTCCAAAATACCGGCATCAATCATGGAATCTCCGGCAACGGTCAAAGCATAATGATCCCCGCTGCCGATCATATTTGCCGGCACGGCGACCGTTTCATAACTGCGCAGAGCCTCAATCGGCGTACCGGCGGCGATTTTACCGTATTTAGGCAATTCCACGGAATTAGCGACCAAGTTTTCACTCAATCGTGAAAAAGACCGAGTCGTTTGCCGATTAACCAAACTTTTTGCCGAAATCGCCTGATCGTCCGATTGATTATCGGGCAATCTCAAAACTTCCAAAGCTCTGGCACGGTTGGGCATACGACGAATAAAACCGCGCTCTTCCAATCCCGAAATCAACCGATGAATCCCCGATTTCGACTTCAGTCCGATGGCGTCTTTCATTTCTTCAAAAGACGGGGGCACACCGTCTTCACGTAATCGTTTATCAATCAGCACCAGCAGTTGATATTGTCTTTTCGTCAGCATAAAACCTCCGCGAACAAAGTTTCTCCTTTTGTTCTACTTTAGTTCTTATATTTTATCAAGAAATTTTTTAATTTTTTAGCCTATAGTTCTAGAAAATTGCAGTTATCGGAGTTTTTTAAATTGCCTTTTATGCGTTTTTTGAGTCGAATTTGTGTTATTTTAGTTTGCAGCATTCCCGCCGCTTTTGCCGAAACGGCAACGTGGGGCGACGAAATTTCCGTAAGTCCGCGATTGACAATAAAGGGTGTTTGGGGAAATGAACATAAAAATTCGGAAAACCGCGAACAAAACTCCTTTGATATAGCGGGATTATTTTTTACCGAAGAAGAAACAGACAAAACACCTTTACCGCCATGGTTGGAACATGCCGTTGCCATTCCCAACGTAGAAGAAAACACCCCGATGATTGCGATTGTAATCGACGATCTGGGAATCAATCGCAAAACGACCAAAGACGTATTGGCTTTACCGGCTCCCTTAACGGCGTCATTTTTGTATTATGCTGACGATCTGCAAGATCAAACTCAAGCGGCGAAAACAGCCGGACACGAGCTGTTGGTACATACGCCGATGGAACCGATCAATGCTGAATTCAATCCGGGGCCGGGCGCTTTGTTGACGGAGATGAGCGAGGAAGAAATCAGGGACAGACTGGATTTAATGTTGGATTCTTTTCCGGATTATGTCGGCATCAACAATCATATGGGCAGCCGCTTTACCGCAAACACACAAGCAATGCTTACCGTCATGGAAGAAGTCGAAAAAAGAGGTTTGCTCTTTTTGGATTCTCTGACATCAGGCAACAGTGTCGCCGTCAAAATAGCCAGACAAAAAAATATCCCTTATGCCGTTCGAAACGTTTTTTTA
>JAZNBT010000125.1:0-2142 GCA_045587165.1 Alphaproteobacteria bacterium
AGGGAAAGCCGGAATTTCCGGTTTTCCCTTTTTCCGACCGTTTCCGGCCGGTATCCTTTTATTAGTTTCCGCTAGCCAAAGAAGAAATATTGGACACGGAAACTTTCACACCGATGCCCTGAGTCGTGCTCAAAGCAACGCGTTTTAAGTATGTTCCCTTAACACTGGCGGGTTTTGCTTTCAAAACGGCCTGTGCAAAAGTCAAAACATTTTCTTTAATCTGAGCTTCGGTAAAGCTGACTTTACCGACACCGGCATGAATCTGACCGGCGGCTTCAACGCGGTATTCGACCTGACCGGCCTTAACAGCTTTAACCGCACCGGCGACATCCATCGTAACGGTTCCCAATTTCGGGTTCGGCATCAAGCCGCGCGGCCCCAAAATTTTACCTAAACGACCGACAACCCCCATCATATCAGGCGTCGCAATGCAACGATCAAATTCGATTTTACCGGCTAAAACGGTTTCCATCAAATCTTCGGCACCGACAACATCCGCACCCGCTTTTTTAGCTTCTTCGGCTTTCGGACCTTTGGCGAAAACGGCAACACGCACCGTTTTACCCGTTCCGTTCGGCAAACCGACAACACCGCGGATCATCTGATCGGCCTGACGCGGATCGACGTTTAATCCCATAACGATTTCAACGGTTTCGTCAAATTTGGCTTTCGGAGCCGCCTTCAAAACGGCAATGGCTTCATCAAGGTCATAGACCTTCAAGCTGTCAACGTTTTTATACGCATTCGTTAAGCGTTTACCTAATTTTGCCATTATCCGTTACTCCACGACTTCAATGCCCATAGAACGAGCCTGTCCCATAACCATATTCATAGCGGATTCAACCGTAGCACAGTTTAAATCCGGCATTTTCTTTTCGGCGATTTCCCGAACCTGAGCTTTGGTAATCTTACCGACTTTGGAACGACCGGGTTCTTTTGAACCTTTCGCAACACCGGAGGCCTTAACGATAAAATAGCTTACCGGCGGCATCTTAGTAATGAAAGAAAACGTGCGGTCGGCATAAGCCGTAATCACGACGGGAATCGGCATCCCCGGTTCCATTTTCTGCGTAGCGGCATTAAACGCTTTGCAGAATTCCATGATATTCAAACCGCGCTGCCCTAAAGCAGGACCGACAGGAGGAGACGGATTCGCTTTTCCCGCCGGGATTTGCAATTTAATATACCCGACAATTTTTTTTGCCATTGTGTACCTCTATTATAAAAAATCGATTCGTTTCAAGGCTTGCGGTGCGATAATGGCTTATCTTCCGCAAAGACGCCGACCGGAACGAATCGATAACCGAGTTCGGCGTCGAAATTTTTCTTAAACTTTTTCGACCTGAGAATATTCCAATTCAACCGGAGTCGAACGACCGAAAATAGAAACGGAAACTTTCAAACGAGCCTTTTCATCATCTGTTTCTTCGACAAAACCGACAAACGACGCAAACGGACCGTCAATAACGCGAACCTGTTCTCCCACATCGTAGGAAACAGAATTCTTGGGGCGTTCCACACCTTCGGTAACTTGATGCAAAATGCGCTGAACTTCAGCCTCCGTAATCGGAGTCGGGCGTTCGCGCGCCCCTAAAAATCCGGTAACTTTCGGTGTATTTTTAACCAGATGCCACGTTTCATCCGTCATTTCCATTTTCACCAGAACATATCCCGGGAAAAATTTACGTTCGGAATTAACTTTTGCTCCGCGACGAACTTCAACAACCTCTTCCGTCGGAACCAAAACCTGTTCGAATGAATCCGCCATTCCTTTCTGAGCGGCGAATTCCTGAATCGACTCGGCGACTTTTTTTTCAAAACCGGAATAAACGTGTAATACATACCAACGGGCGGCCATAGCCTAATCTCCCAAACCGAGAATCAGTTTCATGATATAAGCAATCACCTGATCAACAATAAAAAAGAACAGCGTCGCACATACCGTAAACAATACAACCATCATTGTGGACATCATTGTTTCTTTGCGCGTAGGCCAAACGACCTTACCGACTTCCTGCCGGACTTGACGTAAAAACAATACGGGATGAACTTTTGCCATAAAAATTTCCTAAAGCTGGCGGTTGGCAGGGGCAGTAGGAATCGAACCCGCAACCCCCGGTTTTGGAGACCGGTGCTCTACCA
>JAZNBT010000126.1:0-14521 GCA_045587165.1 Alphaproteobacteria bacterium
CGTTCGGCGGCTTTTCGTCATAAAGCAGACATTGATTTGATTTAAGTGAGGTAACTAAATATGTCAGTTCGTATCAGACTTGCCCGCGGCGGTTCGAAAGGGGCTCCTTTCCATAAAATCGTCGTGGCTGATCAGCGTTCGCCGCGTGACGGTCGTTTCATTGAACGCGTCGGATCTTATAATCCGTTGTTGCCGGCAGAACATGCCGACCGCGTTGTTGTCAAGGCCGACCGCGTAAAATATTGGTTGGGCGTCGGAGCTCAGCCGACGGAACGTGTTGCCAAGTTGTTGTCCAAGTTGGGACTGTGCGCCGCTCCGGTATTGAATGAACGTCCGAAGAAATCCGCGCCGAAGGCAAAAGCTCAGGAACGCGCAAAGGCTAAAGCCGAAGCCGCCGCCGCTGCAGCTGAAGCAGCGGCTGCTCCTGCCGAAACGGCCGAAGCGTAATTTCCTTTAAGGAAGAATGACGACAATGGCTGTTTCCGATAAACGCAACGATTTGATTTGTGTGGGTGTGATTACCACGGTACATGGCGTGCGCGGGAACGTCAAAGTCAAAAGCTTTACGCGGCAAGGGGCTGATTTCGCTTCGTTCGGCACATTGTGCGACGCATCCGCCAAGCGGTTCTTTAACGTGAAAATCGTCGGTGAAAGTAAAGGGATTTATCTGGTGCAAATCGACGGTGTTACGGACAGAACGACGGCGGAGGCTTTGAGGGGGACGGAATTGTTCGTCGCTCGTGACAAATTGCCCGAAACGGAACAAAACGAATTTTACTATGCCGATTTGATCGGTATGACGGCAAAAACGCCGGACGGTAAAATTCTGGGGATCGTCAAGGCGGTCTATAATTTCGGCGCGGGGGATATGTTGGAAATCGACGGGGTGGAAGACTTCGTTTCCTTTTCCGAACGAAATGTTCCCGATGTCGATTTGGACGCCCGCGTACTGACGGTTCTTCTGCCTGAAAGCGTTGAAGCTAAACCCGAAAAGCCGGAGCCGTAAAAGATGTCTTTTTTTACGGCAAACGTTTTAACCGTTTTTCCCGAAATGTTTCCCGGATATCTGGGGCATTCATTGGCGGGAAAGGCTTTGGACGAAGGGCTTTGGATATTGAATGTGACCAATATTCGCGATTTTGCGAACGACCGTCACAAAACAGTGGACGATACCCCCTTTGGCGGCGGAGCCGGAATGGTTATGCGGCCGGATGTTTTGGGACGGGCGGTTGAATCCGTTCACCGTGCCGGAACACGATTGATTTATTTTTCACCGCGCGGAACAACCGTCTCGCAAAAAATGGTGGAAGAATTGGCCGACGAAGGCGAGGCGACTTTCCACTGCGGTCGATTCGAAGGAATAGATGAACGTGTTTTGGAAGGTTTCCCGTTTGAGGAAGTCAGCTTGGGCGACTTCGTTCTTTCAGGGGGAGAGCCCGCGGCATTGGCTGTACTGGACGCCGTTGTGCGCTTGCTGCCCGGTGTTATGGGATGTCGTGATTCTTTGAGTGAGGAAAGTTTCAGCAACGGTTTGCTGGAATATCCGCAATATACGCGTCCGGTCGAATGGAACGGGCGTACGGTGCCTGAAGTGTTAAGCTCCGGTCACCACGGACGAATTGCCGCATGGCGTTTGGCGCAAGCGGAAGAATTAACTAAACGGCGCAGACCGGATTTGTGGAAAGCTTATCTGGAAAGCGCACAAAAGCGAGAGGATTAATAAAATGGATTTGATTAAAACGCTTGAAAAAGAGCAGATGGAAAAGCTGGCGAAAAAAGACGGCTTTCCTGAATTTAAGGCCGGCGACACCTTGCGTGTTCACGCAAAAGTCGTTGAAGGCGAACGTGAACGTATTCAGATTTTTGAAGGCGTTTGCATCGCTCGCAAAAATGACGGTTTGAATTCCACATTCACCGTTCGTAAAATTTCTTTCGGTGAAGGCGTCGAACGTGTGTTCCCCGTCTATTCTCCGAATGTTGCTAAAGTGGAAGTTTCCCGTCGCGGTAAAGTTCGCCGCTCCAAGTTGTACTACCTCCGCAACCTGCGCGGTAAAGCGGCTCGTATTGCCGAAGTAACCGATACGGCGGCGAAATAAGTTCTTTTTGCCTCTGGCTTTCGGAAAGGGGCGTTTCGTCCGGTTCGACCGTTCGATCCGTTCCCTTTCCTCGGGGCAAAAGAATGATTTTATCCCGATGCTTCGGATAACGGGCTTTCGGGCATTTATTGTTTTATTTTATTGGAGAAGACACAATGGTAAAAGTTGCTGTTGTCGGTGCGACGGGAAATGTCGGTCGTGAAATGTTGCAGACGCTGGCTCAGCGTGAATTCCCCGCGGAAGAAGTGTTCGCGGTCGCTTCCGCCAGATCCGCCGGAAAAGAAGTTTCTTTCGGCGAAGATCGGGTTTTAAAAGTTCACGATATCGATAAGTTCGATTTTAAAAACGTAGACATCGCTTTGATGTCCGCAGGAGGTTCCGTTTCGGAAAAATACGCACCGAAAATCGCGGCCGCCGGCTGTGTCGTAATCGACAACTCTTCTCAATGGCGCATGGATCCCGACGTCCCGCTGGTCGTTCCCGAAGTCAATCCGGAAGCCATCGCCGATTATAAAAAGAAAAACATCATCGCAAATCCGAACTGTTCGACGATTCAGATGGTTGTTCCTTTGGCGGCTTTACACAAGGTTTTCCACGTCAAACGTGTCGTCGTGACGACGTATCAGTCCGTTTCCGGCGCGGGAAAGGCAGCTATGGACGAATTGTTCGATCAAACAAAAGGTATTTATTGGGGCGAAGATCTGGCAAAAACGCAAAGTAAGTTCCCCAAACAGATCGCTTTTAACGTCATTCCGCATATTGATGTCTTTATGGATGACGGCGCGACCAAAGAAGAATGGAAAATGACGGCGGAAACTAAAAAAATCGTCGATCCGAAAATCAAATTGCACGCCAACTGCGCTCGCGTTCCCGTTTTTGTCGGACATGCCGAATATGTCAACATTGAAACGGAAAAGGAAATTTCCGATAAGGAAGCTACCTTTATATTGAAAAATACGGCCGGCGTAACGGTGTTGGATACGCGCGAAGCCGGCGGTTATCCGACACAGGCCGAAATTGCGGGTGAGGACGATGTCTTTGTTTCCCGTATTCGTTCCGATGCAACGGTCGATAACGGCTTAAGCTTTTGGTGCGTTGCGGACAATCTGCGCAAAGGCGCCGCTTTGAACGCCGTCCAAATTGCCGAAGTATTGGTTAAAGATTATTTGAAATAGTTTTTTGATTTGTTCCGGTAAAGCCCTGCGGGTTATTCTGCGGGGCTTTATTCTTTACTGATCGATTCGAGCCGAATTTGCTTTTTCAGATAAAACGAATGTTGTATACAAATAAAAAATGAAAACAGGACGAACCATATGACTGAAACCAAAGAAGCTTCAAATGAAAAAGAGCAACAAACGGATTATGCCAAAGAAACATATGAAAAGCTGAAACTGTTGTGCGACGAAATCAATCAGGCGCAGTTGTTGAGGTATATCGAACTGGTCAACAGTCCCAAAAAATTGTTCTGGATGAATTTTTTATCCGGTCTGGCAAAGGGATTAGGTCTGACGATCGGGACGGCGATCGTATTAACGATATTGTTTAAATTAACACAGCATATCATTTCATTGAATATTCCCTACATCACGGTTTGGGTTTCCGAATGGATTGCTCAAGTGACCAATTTGTTGCGCGCAACGAAATAAGCCGTATGTCTTGTGAAATAAAAAAACGCCGGAAAAACAATTTCCGGCGTTTATTCTTTTCGAACAGGCTAACGCCCCGAACGGGCTAAGGCCGCTTTGGCAATCAGAACGGATTTTTGCGGTTGAGCTTTTTTGCGTTCCGGATCAACGTATACCATGTCGTCTGTCCACGGGATCAATACCTTTTTGGAATCTCCTGTCTGCATTTGAGCCACTTGAGGATCCATAACCCGATGATGCAATTCGTCATGCGGTCCGATCGGCATTAAAATCAAGTTGGAAAATTCATTTTTACCGCCGCCGTGAATAGGCAGTTTATGATGAACGTTATAGCCGGTCGGAGCATGTCCTTTTTTTACTTGTTCAATCTGTTTGTCTGTCATTCCCAGATCACGTAAGGCAGGCTCCATCGTTTCTCCGATATATTTTAAAAATTCTTTGCGAACGGAATCAAAACCGCTGCGCCGTCTTTTACGGGTTTGTTTGTCCGGAACCGTCCATTCGACTTCTTTCAGTTTAAAACCGTTAATTTCCGTAAAAGAAAATTTACCTGACTGAGCGTTCAATTGTTCAGTTGTTTTTACGGGTTTGCCTTTTTTACCGTTAGATTTACGTTTGGCGTGTACAAGATTATATTGTTTGGCCATAAAATTCATCCTTCCTGAAAGAAACGCTTATTATTAACAAGGTTGCCATAAAAAATTTTTTTTGTCTATTTTTTTTATCTTGTCTGCAGTCTTTTTTGTAAAACGGCGGCGGGGATAGTCTGTTTTACAGCCGCTTGAACACGTTGTTTTTCAGAGGGAGGTATAAAAATACTGCCGTCCGGAACGGGCATTTTAACGATTTTTGTTTCGCCTTCTTGCATTTTGCATATCTGTAGATCGGAAACTTTATGGAAATCAGTATGGTACGGATCGTTTTTTATCAAAATGAAATTGGAAAATTCATTTTTTCCGCCTCCGGCCAAAGGCAGTTTATGGTGTACGTTATATCCGTTCGGAGTATACCCTTTTTCCATCTTTTCCAACGCACTGTCGGTTATTCCCAATGCTGTTAAAACGGACGCCTGCGTCTTAGTCAAGTGTTTCAGAAAAGCTTTACGCTGAGCGCTGAATGATTTGCGCAGCTCTTTAACGCGTTTCTTTCCGATAGCCGTATAAGAGACATCAATAACGGGAACGCCATGTACACTATCGGGTAGCGCCGCGATTCTTTCTTGTCTTTCCTGTTCCTGTTGAGCCGCTTTTTGTGCGCGCCGTTCGGCCTTTTCTTCTTTGGACGGCTTATGATGGATATATTCCGTCATGCCGAGCGTCCTTTTCTTGCCGCTGCGGCGACCAAAGAAATCTGTCGGTTCGCTTCTGCCTGCACTTCCGCTAAAGAAGTGTTTTTGTTCTTACCGTAAGTTTTGCGCCCTTTTTTGACCCATTTCTCTAAGAACTTGTATTGAGAAGAAGGAACGAAAACAGGCGTTTCAGGATTTGGAATCGAAACCGTCTTTTGTTGATTTTCCTGTAAACCGCGAACCTGAGGATTGATTAAATGATAGTGCATCATGTCATGATACGGCTCACGTCGAATCAAAACCAGATTTGAAAAATCGTTCGTGCCGCCGCCGAATATCGGCAACTTGTGGTGTGTATTAAAACCGTGAGGCGTGTAGCCGTTTTTCATGCCCTCTATTTGTTTTTCGGTAATTCCCGCGGCTAATAAAGCTTTTTTCTGGGTGTTCGCCAAAAATTTGATAAATTCCGCGCGTTTTTCCTGTTCAAATTCCAAACGCATGGCTTCACGTTCCGCTTTCGGCGGTACGCGAAAAACGACCTGTTTGCACGGAACGCCCAAAAAGCTTTCCGGAGCCTTTGATCTGGAAACGGAATGATTATGAGGCGTTTTTCCTTTAGGTTTTTGATGGTTCTTTTGGCGTTTTTGATGTAAAAAACGGTCGGATTTTTTCTGCAATAAAGGCGATTGTGAAATATTTGACATAAAAGAATCCCTTTGTTTTTGAACGCCCGTTGAATTAGAGGCTTGCCCGTATCCTTATAAAAAGAGTATACCATATTAAAAACAGACTACAAGAGTTTTGACAAAAAATATATTTTTTCGAAAAAAAGGAAAGTTTTTGGGTGGGAAATGAGTGAAAAAAAGAAAGGGGCCGTCGCATGCCAAGGGGTTAAAGGGGCTTTTGCGTATTTGGCTGCAAAGGAAATTTTTCCCCGAAATGATATTTGTTTTTATGCGACGTTTGAAAATGTATTGGATGCCGTTTCGGCCGGAGAAGCGGATTATGCCGTGTTGCCGGTTGAAAATTCGGCCGCCGGACGTGTCGCCGATATGCATCGATTGATGGGTAAAACGAAATTGTACGTCGTTGCCGAACATTTTTTGCGGATTCGTCATTGTCTGTTAGGAGTGCCGCAGGCTCGTTTGGAAGAAATTAAAACCGTTCGTTCTCATACACAGGCGTTGTCGCAATGTCGGGCGTTTTTAAAAAAATTGAAAGTCAAAACCGAATCGACAGATAATACGGCTGTCGCCGCGCAGGAATTGGCAGCATCCGGAGCGACGGATGTCGCCGCGATCGCTTCCGAGGCGGCGGCTGAATTGTACGGACTGAAAGTTCTGCGGGCAGGGGTGGAAGATTCGAATTTGAATACTACTCGATTTTGGGTATTGTCCCGCGACCCTGCCGTTGACGTCCATCCGTCGCGGGCGGTAACGTCTTTTATCTTTTGGGTGAAAAACATACCGGCTGTTTTATACAAGTGTTTGGGGGGATTCGCGACAAACGGCATTGACCTTTTACGTTTGGAAAGTTATGTTGATCCGGAACGTTTTTTAACTTCCGCCGGATTTTTGGTTGACGTTGCGGCTCATGCAGATTCGGTTTCTTTTAAAAGAGCGTTTGAAGAATTGGCTTTTTTCTCTGAAAAAGTGAAAATTTTAGGGACTTATACCGCCGATCCGTATCGGATGGAAATGAAAAAAAGACAGCAGGAGAACATCGGTTGAAAAAAATATTATGCGCTTTGATTGTTTGGGGCGTAGGAAGCTTTCCGGGGGCTGCTGCCGGCAGTGATGACGGATTTTATACCCGTGCGGATGTCGGGTATGTTTACTCAACTCGGAACGGTATGAAAAAAGGGTATGCGGCGCAAACCGGTTTCGGTCAGAAATGGGGCGGTTTTTTACGCAGCGAGTTTACGTTGGAATATACACGTACAGAATTAAAAGGTCTCGATGATTACGGGACGGTGCGTTCCCGTTTGCCTTCATGGGCTGCGATGACGACAATGTATGCCGATTTGTTTTCATATAAAGGGGTGACGCCTTATGCCGGAATCGGGGGAGGCGTTTCTCGCAACGATATACCCGATATGACCATTGACGGACAGCGGAGATCCGCTGACAAGGTCTTTCGTTTTGCATGGAAAGCGATGGGCGGCGTCGGTATAAATCTGCCTGAAAATCTGGTTTTGGATATCGGCTATGTTTATACCGATTTGGGTCGGTTTTCTTCAAAAGCCGCATTTGGTCGGAACTTGCGTCAAGACGTAAAAGTGCGCAAGATCCATGTCGGTCTGCGTTATAATTTTTAATTAAGATGTTTTTTTATGATGTTTGATTTTTTATTTATTTCCGTTTTGCATCAGCCGTTATGGATTTGGCTGATGTTTTTGGGGATCGTCTGTGCGATTTTGTTTCTGGATTTGGGGATTCTGGAAAAGAAAGCTCAGGAAATCAGTGCAAAAAAAAGCCTGTTTTTGTTTTCAATTTATGCCGGAGTCGCTTGTCTGTTCGGTTGTTGGATTTATTGGTATTTCGGCGAAGAACTGGCTTCTGAATTTTTTACGGGCTATATCGTTGAAATGGGGCTGTCGATAGATAATGTTTTTGTGATTTCCCTTGTTTTTTCTTATTTTGCCATTCCGAGATCTTTGCAGCATCGCGTCTTGTTTTGGGGGATTTTAGGGGTGGTCGTTCTGCGCGGTGTCATGTTCGTTATCGGCGCGGAAATTCTGGACAGATACGATTCGGTATTGCTGATCTTTGCTGTATTTTTGATTTATTCCGGACTGAAGATGCTGTTGTCCGACGACGCTGTAATTAATCTGTCCGACAGTCGTATGGTTCGTTTTTTTCGCCATTATCTGCGAGTGACAAACGAGCTGCACGGCGAACGTTTTTTTGTTCGTCTGCCGTCTCGATCCGAACCGGGAAAGATGAAATGGTATGCAACCCCCGTATTCTTGGCATTGTTGCTGATTGAATTCGGCGATGCTTTGTTTGCGATTGACAGTGTGCCGGCCATGTTTGCTGTCTCACATGAAACGTTTGCGGTTTATTCCAGCGATGTTTTCGCCGTGTTAGGACTGCGGTCTCTTTATTTTTTGTTGTGTGCGGCGTTGCATCGTTTTTCCTGTTTGCAGCCGGCTTGTGCGATCTTGTTGGTGGCAATCGGCCTGAAAGTGTTTGTCGGAGAATTTTTCTTTAAAGTGGATGATCGTATCTCTTTGTTAATCACGTTTGTTTTATTGGCAGGCGGGATTTTATTGTCTCTGTTTAAAACGAAAAAAACGGAATAAACGCAAGCGAAACGCAAATCTTCTAAAAAGGTTGAAAAGTATGTTATAGTAAACCTCTTCAGGAAATAAGGGGGGGACAGTGAGGTTCGTTCTTTTTTGTTTGTTTTTTTGTTTGACGGCTTGTTCGTCTGTCCCACTTTCGCCGGTTTTAAACGAAGAATACGATTTATGGATATTTGCGCGATATGTCGTTACAAATGACGGTGTGTTGAAAAACAAATACGTCGGTATTACACGATCCGGAACGATCGGAAACATTACAAATCAAAAACCTCATCATGAAACGATCATCAATGCCGGAGAACATATTCTGGCTCCGGGTTTTATTAATGCGCATGATCATCTGTCGTATGATCATCGAGGACCGAAAGGAAAAATTTCATCTCCGGATTCCGAACGTTACAATCATCGTCGGGATTGGGGGGGCGGATGCCGCGGTCATAAAAGGCGCAGAGCGTCTAAAGCCGCACGTCCAGAATTTTTAATCTGGAACGAACTGCGTCAAGTCGTCGCGGGGACGACAAGCAATATCGGCAACGGCGGTTGGACAGGTATGTTGCGTAATTTCGGCGATGCGTCTGATGAGGGATTGAGGCTTTCTAAAGCGGTGTGGAATGACAGCTATCCTTTAAAGGATAATGTTAAATGCAACTATTTGATGGCCGAGGGGGACGGCTATCCTGCTCATCCCAGAAACAATCCCGATGTCGTTTTTATTATTCATGTCGCGGAAGGTAAAGACGCTTTTGCGCGTAACGAGTTTGTAAACATCAGTTCCGATGAAGGCAGAAAAAGAAATATTCTGGGGGAAAATATCGGGCTGATCCATATGGTCAGTGTTTTGGAACAAGACATTAAAAAAGTTGCGGATGCCAAATCGACGGTTATTTGGTCGCCGCGTTCCAATTTTGCGTTATACGGTGTGACGGCTCCGGTGTCTTTAATGAAAGATTACGGCATCAATTTGGCGTTGGGAACGGACTGGTCTTATTCGGGATCCGTTCATATTTTAGATGAATTAAAGGTTGCCGCGAATTATAACAAGAAGTATTTGAATAATATTTTTACAGCCAAAGAGCTGTGGCAAATGACGACGGTCAATCCCGCAAAATTGATGCATTTGTCGGATCAGATCGGAGATGTCCGTTCGGGAATGCAGGCGGATCTGGTTTTGTTTGATGTCGGAGATAAGACGTTTAAAACAGATGAGGATGTTTATAAAGCCGTTATCGAAACGGATACGTCAAAAACGGCATTGGTCATGCGCGGCGGAGCGATTTTATACGGCAAATGGAAACTGTTGGATGGCGTTGTTTCGGATATTCCGGAGGATACGGACGAATTTTTTGGAGAAAGATATTATATCGGGACAACGGTTGAAACGGGAATTTCTTATAAGAATTTGTCGGAAATAAATAAAAAATATCGGACGTATGATCTTTTTCCCGATTTGGATAAAAAGAAGACGCCGATTTCTTATCCGGTCAGTTTGAAAAATACGTTGTATCCTTCCGCGCCCGTATGGTCGGGACAAGTATCTTCGGTTGATCCGGACGGGGACGGCATAACGGAAAATGACAGCGATGAGGTGTATTTTAATCCTGTACGTCCGGTAGATTTGACGGATAACGCCGGAAAACAAACGCGAGCGCGTCTGAATAATAAAAAATGATTTTTATCCTCTTGAAAGACGAAATAATCGCTCTTATATCCTTTTTGTCAAAACATTGCCGGTCAGGAATGTTTTGGTGACGGGTGTCTTTGGAACCCGCCGGTTATTTGCTCATGAAACAGGAGAAATACAATGGCTTTATTAACGTCTAACAACCCTTTTATGCTCGGTTTTGATTCTTTGGAACGTATGCTTGACAGAGCTGCGAAAAATTCGGAAAGCTACCCGCCGTATAACATTGAACAGATTGATCCGTCCCATCTGCAGATTACGATTGCCGTCGCCGGTTTTTCCGAAGATGATTTAACAATTGAAGTCGAAGACAAACAATTGGTTATTCGCGGTCAACATGTCGAAGATGAAAACGCCGCGCCGCGCCAGTACTTATATCGGGGTATCGCGTCCCGTCAATTCCAGCGTTCGTTTGTCTTGGCTGACGGAATCGAAGTGATCGACGCTCATTTGGATAACGGTTTGCTGCATATCGATTTGGAACAAAACGAACCCGAATCAAAGGTCCGGCAGATTAAGATTTCCAAAAAGGATCACTCCAAGAAAATCGAAAAGAAATCTTCGTAAACTTTTAAAAACAGCAGCAAAGGAGGTCGTCATGCTGATCAAAACGGATAAAAAAGACATAACGACCGACGATTTGGCCAAGTTGGGCGTGAATTCCGTCGCGTATATCAAAAAAAAGATCGTCGACAATCGAAAAATGTGGTTCATTTATGCTGCCGAAGGAACAGAATTAGCCTATACAGACGATGAAAATAAGGCTATATCTTTGGTAATTGATAATGAACTGATACCGGTGAGCGTCCATTGACACATACTGCAAATACCGTTTGTGACAAGTGCGGAAAAACTTTACAGCTCTGCGTCTGTTCCGACGCAGAGCCGTTTGATAACCGTCATTTCGTTTTAATCCTGCAGCATCCTCAGGAACAGGATAAGGAATTGGGAACCGCCGGAATTATTTGCTCCATGTTGAAAAATTCTCAATTGGAGGTCGCATTATCGCGTTCCAGTTTGAATGCCGTATTGAAACGGCCCGCAGATCCGAAAAAGTGGGGCGTTTTATATTTGGGGGCGCAAAACGAAACGCCCGTCGCTCCCGGTCTGTACGCTTTAAATCGCAAAGGAAATCTGTTGGATAATACGGCTGAATGTCTTGAAAAATTGGAAGGCATTATCCTGTTGGACGGATCGTGGAGCCAGGCAAAAGCTTTATGGTGGCGTAATCCGTGGTTGTTGAAAACGCAACGGTTGCTTTTAGTGCCGCAAAGACGGTCTTTGTACGGTAAACTGCGCAAGGAACCTCGAAAAGAAAGCGTTTCAACGTTGGAAGCCTGTGCTTTGTGTTTGGATTATCTGGGCGAAGATCCGCAAATATCCAAAGGATTAACCGACGCGTTTGCCGGATTGTTGGAAAAGTATAAAACATTACGATCCGGAGATCCCCTGGCCAAAAGGTGATTTTGATTTTTTCTCAAGTTTTTTTTAACCTGAAAACGGTTTTAATGTTTCAGGAGTATGAAAAATGTCCGACTTGAAGTTGGCGGAAATCGCCATTGTCATTTCCAATCGTGAAAAGTCCGCATGCCCCGTCAACGATTTGTTGACGCAGTACGGCGATTTTATTATCGCCCGAATGGGGGTGCCGCATCGTTCCCGTCAGATGTTCATTGTTTCCGTCGTTATGGAAGCGCCGGAAGAAAAAATCGTTCAGCTGTCCGATGAATTAAAACAATTGGGAAATGTCCGGATAAAAACCATGATGATTTAAAATGGACAAAAAATCTTTATTCGCCAAAAAAGGTGTGCTAGGCTGTTTGTCAGATGCATACCTTTTTTATAGGAGCTTTTCATGGTAAAGGAATACGTCCATGCGAAACGCGCTCGTCGGGGAGGCGCCGGCGCTCAGTATGGTTATAATAATTCCCGTCCGGCTAAAACGGCGGATAAAGAGCGTGCCGCACGCGGGCAGTTTGATTTTGATGTCATTAACGGTTTTCGTTTGAAAGAGGTCGAATTCAAATCTCCGTCTAAGATTGAACGGGAAGCTATGCGTGAGCAATTTAAAAAACAAGTTCGTCCCGCTTTCTTAAAATATGTCGCTCAAAATTTTGAAAAGGAATTGCGTGCGATGGGGATTTCTGATGCCGGTTTGGCCACTATGCGCAAAGGTTATAGCGTAAACGGTTTTAACGTTCATCATAAACTGCCGATTCACGGCGGGGGAACGAATGATTTTAAAAATCTGATCATTATGCCGATAAAACCGCATGACGAATTGCATCATGACGTCATTGATCCGCAAATTAAAAATCAGAACTTAAATGCCGGAATTAAAATCAAATTGCCGTGGAGCGACGATATGGTTTGGAAACGTCCGGCCAGACCTCGCGAACGGCTGAATACAGCCGCTGTTCAGATGGCGCAAAAACGCCAGGGGCGTTAAAAAACGTTGAAGAAACGGATTTTCTCCTCTAAAATGATCCGGATTGGTTTATCACTGTGTTTAGGAAAGAATAATGATTGAAGATATTCTGAAAAAATTGGCCGATGATGAAGGTGCGATGATCGTTCGTCCTGCTACCAGCAAAGATTTGGCTCAGTGTCAAAAAGATATGGCTGAAATCGGTTTGCCGCCCATTCCGCACGGATATATTGATTTTTTAAGGGAAGTTAACGGCTTTGCTTGGAACGGCATTGAATTTTTCAGTACGGATCAGGTAACGGATCCCGTAAGTAACTATACGCTGAATGATATTGTAACGGCAAATGAAGATTTCGCCGAATACAGTGATGATTTGGCCGGTTGCGTGTTGTTGGGGCGTGCCGACGATGATCTGTATGTATACAATACGGCAAATGAAAAGTATGAAGTTTTAGATTTTACCGGTCATGACGTCATGGAAGATTTCGATGCTTTTGACGCAATGTTTGAAGGTGTCGTAACTCCTCGGTTGTAAAGCTTTGTTGGTTTCAGATTTTGATTTTGTTCTGCCCAGGGAGCAAATAGCTTCCCGTCCGGCGGAGCCGCGGGAATCCGCCGGACTGTTGCATGTTTGTCCGCCGGATTCTTTTGTTGATAAGCATATCGCGGATTTTCCTTCTTTATTGCGTCCGGATGACCTGTTGGTTTTTAATGATACCAAGGTCATTCCCGCACGTTTGTTCGGTAAACGCGGAGACGCTGCCGTTGAAGCCACTTTATTTAAAGCGGTCGGTTTAAATCAGTGGGAAGCATTGGTGAAAAATGCCAGACGTTTGCGTGAAAACGATATCGTCCGTTTTTATCCGCCGAGCACCCCTCGGGCGGATCCTTTGGAAGCCCGCGTTTTAGGCCGCGGCGAGGGCGGTACGGTTGTTTTGGATTTTTTAACGGATTCCTCGCTTTTGTTTTCCGCGTTGGAAAAATACGGCGTAATGCCTCTTCCTCCCTATATTCACAGAGAAAAGGGGGGCTATGAAGACGATAAAAGAAATTATCAGACCGTATATGCCGAACATGACGGAGCCGTTGCCGCACCGACGGCCGGTTTGCATTTTACAAAGGATCTTTTGGCTAAAATTGACGCGATGGGGATCGAAAACGTTAAAATTACGCTGCATGTCGGCGGAGGAACGTTTTTACCCGTAAAAGTCGATAATACCGAAGATCATGTCATGCATGCGGAATTCGGAAACATATCCGATCAAAATGCCCGTTTGTTAACTCAGGCGAAGCATGACGGTCGCCGGATTGTTTCGATCGGAACGACGGCCTTGCGTTTATTGGAAAGCGCCGCGGATGAAACGGGACGGATTCGACCGTTTCATCAGGAAACATCCATTTTTATTACGCCGGGATATAAATTTAAAGCCGCAGACGCTTTATTTACGAATTTTCATTTGCCGTGTTCAACTTTGTTTATGTTGGTCTGCGCTTTCAGCGGTACGGCTTGCATGAAATCGGCTTATCGACATGCAATAGACAACAATTACAGATTTTTTTCTTATGGAGACGCATGTTTTCTGGAAAAAAATGAAGTATAAATATTAAAACTTGCTCTTTTTTACGAATGATACTATAAGAACTCCCGTAACATTTGATCAGGAGATAGTAATGTCAGAATCGTTTACAAATGAAGATCTTTTAGCTTTTACAACGGAAATCGTTTCTGCTCATATTTCTAATAACGAAGTTTCCGCGGCCGATCTGCCCAAACTGATTCAGGAAGTTTATCGTACATTAGCCGGCATTATGGCGCCGGAACCTGAAACAGAACAGTTGCAGCCTGCGGTGTCGGTTAAAAAATCGGTTTTCCCGGATTATATCATTTGTCTGGAAGACGGTAAAAAGTTAAAAATGCTGAAACGTCATTTAAAAACAGCATACGACATGACTCCGGAAGAATATCGCGCCCGTTGGAATTTACCTGCGGATTATCCGATGGTCGCACCGAATTATGCCGATCGCCGATCCAAACTGGCCAAAAAAATAGGCTTGGGGATGCGTTCTAAAAAATA
>JAZNBT010000127.1:0-2867 GCA_045587165.1 Alphaproteobacteria bacterium
GGAAAGCGATAAACAGGGGTTGGCCGTCGGCGTTTATCAGGATTTAGCCGTCGGTGTCGCTTCCGAAAGTGCGGAAACATGGGGGAAACAGGGGCTGTTCGCGACTTCGTTAAGTATCGGTTCGCCGCCGGATATGTTTAATGCCAACGGACAGGAATGGGGCGTGGCTCCGATGCGTCCGGACGTTATGCGCGAAGAAGCGTATGCTTCTTATCGCAAGGTTTTGATGGCAAACATGAAACGGGCGGGAGCCGTGCGTATCGATCATGTCATGGGCTTGGTGCGCTTGTTCTGTATTCCTAAAGGCGAAAAAGGCGCGTATCTGCGTTATAACGTCGATGATATGGTCGGAATCGTCGCTTTGGAAAGTCATCGCAACAAATGTCTGGTCGTCGGTGAAGACTTGGGCGTCGTTCCCGATTTTTTCCGCGGTATTTTGGAACGGTCCGATATTTTGTCTTTCCGCGTTTTTCGTTACGAACAAACGGCAGACGGGCGCTACAAGTCTTTGGATTCTTATCCGGAAACGGCTTTGGTCGCCGCGGGGACGCACGATATGCCCACTTTAAACGGATATTGGACGGCTACGGATATTAAAGCCGCCAAAGAAATCGGCCTGTTGGACGAGGAACGGTATAAACAGGCGCAAAACGCGCGGTTGAAAGACCGTTTCGCCATGATTGAAACTTTAGCCGCCAAAGGAAAGTGGTTCGTGACCCCCGAACATTTTGACGATGAAATCAACGGACGCAAGTTGCCGCCGGTTTTGACCGAAGTGCTGTATTCTTATTTGGCAACGGCTCCGTGTAGTCTGTTGCTTGTTCAGTTGGAAGACGTTTTGGGACAGTCGGAGCAAATGAATATGCCCGGTACCAGTCATGAATATCCGAACTGGCGTTATAAATTGCCAAAGACGATTGAAGACTTGTATAATGATGAAAATATGAAAAGGATTTGCGGCGCAATCGGTCGTAGCAGGTAAAATTTATGTCAATCGGCGGAGGAAAAGATGTTTTTTGTTTTATCTTTTATTTTTATTTTCTCCGCCGTTGCAATTACCTTGAAAATCCTGATCGGTTATAATCCGGAAATTTCTTTAAGAAATAAGATCATTATTTCCGCGTTGGTCGTTTTTGCGTGGCTTGGCCCCGTATTGTCGCGTATCTTGCGTAGATTGCATGTGTTTTCGTCCGAAGTAAATCAGATTGTTTCCCAGTCGTTGTATGTGTTCTTTATAACAGCCTTTTTTCTGTTATGTTTGTTAATGATCAGGGATGTGATTTGGATATCCGGTTATAAAATCGCCGAAAAATTTAAAAAGGCTTCTTCAACGTTTGATCCGATGAAACCTGATGTTATTAAAAAGGCAAACGTCATTACTGCGGTCGCGGTGTTGCTGTTGTCCTGTTATTCCTTATATCAAGGGATGAAATTTCCCGTCGGGAAAGAAACTGTTATTTATACGGATAAAGTGACGGATCCGTTTAAAATAGTCGCTTTGACGGATATGCATATTACGCCGATCACACCGTTTTCGCGAATTAATAAAATTGTTGAAAAAGTTGGTGATTTAAATCCGGATGTCGTCGTATTGGTCGGCGATCTGATTGATGCAAAGCCTGATCAATTGATAAACAAAATGCGGGCTTTGGCAAATTTAAAAGCAAAATACGGCGTGTTCGTGACATTGGGAAATCATGAATTTTATCATGGAGCCATTGATTGGGAAAAACAGTTTAAAAAAATGGGTTTTTCTTTTCTGGCGAACAACGGATATATTTTGGGAGATTCGAATGTTTATCTGTCGGGCTTGCCCGATCCGCAGTTGTTGACAATCAACGATATGACGATCGGTGGTATAAAAGACATGATGAAATCCGCACCGGAAACGGCATATCGTGTGTTTTTATCGCATTCGCCGCGTTTTATTAAACAGCTGGATAACAGTTTGATCGATTTGCAAATTTCAGGACATACACACGGCGGACAGATATTTCCGTTTCATGTTATCGTTAAACGTTTTAACGACTTTGTCGCCGGATTGTATGATATCAACGGTATGAAACTGTATGTTTCCCGCGGTGTCAGCAGTTGGGGACCGCCGATGCGTTTGTTTGCTCCGTCGGAGATTTCATTGATTACGTTGATGCCGGAAAAAAAAGATTAGTTTTCTTCCGCTTTTTCAGCCGTGGCGGAAGAAGGGGGCGTAAAACTGGTTTTGAAAATATTTTCCAAAATGTCTTCTCTGTCTTCGTCTTTAGCTTTTCCTTCTGTTTCCAATGCGGCCAACGTTTCCAACATTGATACTTTTTCCTGCGCTTGAGCCGCCGTCTTTTCATAACGGGTACGGGTTTGAATCAGCATAAACATTAAGCCGCAAGCGATCGCGATCGGTAATCCCAATGTTACAATCGTCATAAATGTTGAAATATTCGTCATTTTAAAAGAAATGCCGGCGACAATTGCTAAAACGGCCGTCACCGAAAATAATCCGGAAATAACATACCAACCGGTCATCTGATTGGCTTTAGTCTGGTTTTGATTTAACTGATCGTTCCAATAATCCAATGCCGTTCCGTAACGAATGCGGCTGGCAACGCTTTGACGCAATGAAGCCAATTGGCGTTCATGATCATTTTGAATTAAATTCAGTTGATCCCACATTGCATTAACGGCACTGTCCGATGTTTGTTTGATTTCGGCGACCAGTTGAGAAACGTATTCGGCGACATCATTTCTGTAAATTTGGAGCTGTCTGCGAGCTTCTTCAATGCCTTGCTGTAAAGCGAAATGTTCGTTTTCAATCGGTTTTATCTGTTTTTCCGCCAATTCGACACGGCGGATGATGCCAAGTCGGATCGTAGCCA
>JAZNBT010000128.1:0-37887 GCA_045587165.1 Alphaproteobacteria bacterium
CTAAAACGGCGTGCGGCATCTGCCGTCCCAACCGCCCTTTCATCAAAGAACGGTTGCACAGCAAAACAGGCGTTCCGTCCGTCAAACGGAAAACTTCGTGCAAAGCGGCGATGCGAACGTCCCCGTCCGCCGTTGCCAGCACAAAATCTTTCAGTCCGGCGGCCATCGCCGGCAAACGCTTTTCCGCCACGGTTCAATCCCTCAGCTGTTATGCGAATTAAATATAAGTTATCCGTTCCGTTTCGGCAATCAAAGGAAAAAATGACGGAAAGTTTCTTTAATTTTCAATCAAACGCAGATAAGCGCCGGGCGTCATGTCGGGCGCAGGCGCGACAAAGGGCTTTCCCGTCAATCGGGACAGGGCGAAACGATATTCCGGAGAAGCCGCCTTCAATTCGTTAAACGTCCTCAACACCATCAATCGGGTGCGCATTTTTTTTAATTCCTCTTTCGTAAACGCCTTTTTATTTTCCGGAATCATTTCAACAAAGTAGGAATCACGGTCGTATTGAACAAAAACCGGATCGGGCGTCGCATCCGTCAAAGCATAGGAAGTCCCCAACCCGTATGTCAAGCTTCCAAAAACCATCATAAAAACATACTCGCAACCGTTTTTCGCCTTCATTTCGCTTTTTCGTCCGCCGTATTTGTACTTATTACAGTTTGAGGACGTCGCCCCCGTCATCGCGTAAAAAAATCCGGGACGATAATTTCCTTTATAAACCGTTTCCAACGGTAAATACGCCGTTTTATAGCCCGTTTTACGCAACGAAATCATTTCTCTTTCGTCGCCGGACAAGCCCCCCGCATACGGCGTCACTCCGACTTTGACGTCGCCGATATACACATTGGCGGAAACGTTTGAATCAATGAAGACGACTTTTGTTTCTTCGGGCGTCGCGCATCCAGTTAAACAGAACAAAATTAAAATAAAAAACCGTCTCATCATTCCGCACTCTTTTCAAAATAAAGTTCGACCGATTTTATGTTTTCGGGCGAAACGTTTTTCATTGGCAGAGAATAGATATATTGCCTCATGTTGTTATTTATCAGCGGAACAAATTCGACATGATCCTTATCCGCATCGAATTTGGTTATCTTTATCGGGAAAAACTTCTTTAAACTCCGCCCGTCGATTAAATTAATTTTTACGACAGCCCGTCTGACATACGATGTTTCGGGGATATTCTTCAATTCCATCTTTTTTCCTTGCGGCGGCATAAACCGGTAAAGATCGGAATCCACATCCCCCAAATCATTTTTCATAACGGATTCTTTTAAAACCCAAACGGCATTCGTTGTTTTTGCGACTTCATACGTCTCTTTGTATTTTTTGTAATTTTTAATTGTTTCCCGCGTTTTTGTTTCGGTATAAGTCTTTCCATCTATCTCATAAGGACAAACCGCGTTTATATTTTTTTCCTTTTGCTGACAATGGAACGTTATTTCTCCGTTCGATTTTTTAAAATCAAGCCGGCGCATCATTTGTTCGAAATCTTCCAAAAAACGCGCGTATTTTTCCTTGTTGAAAAACACTCGGGGGTACAACGTCAAAACACCGTTCCGATAATTATAAGAAACGGCCGCCTGTAAAAAATTATCGGGATAATCCCATTTCATCAACGCTTCGACATAACCGCTTGTTGTTGCCTGTTTAGGAATAAACGGCTCGGAGGACGGCAAAGGCTTAAATGTAAAATCATGCGCTTTATCAATCAAAGGCGTTTCAATGTCTTTCCGTTTTTTCTGAGTAACAACAGGCGCGACGTTTTCTTTGACAGGCTCATCTAAAACGTTAATATCCGCATCTTTGAGACTTCTTTTAAACAAAACGGCAACGGCATGCGTTTCGCCGCCCTTGACTTTAAAAGATCCTGTTTCCGGCTTATAACCGCTTTTATAAACCCTGTATTCGTGATAACCGCGTGAAATTTGCTTTTTCAATCCGCTCTTGTCCGTTACGCCGATACGGTTGCCGTCGATAAAAACCTCAGCTTCCGCCGGAACGGATGTAAAACGGACGAATGTCGATTTTTCCTCCAGAGGAACTGAAAACGTCCGTCCGTCATCGTCCTTTGTCAAATCGCCGATTTTAAATGACTTGACGGAATCTATGAATTCTTCGTTTTTAAACGTTATCTTGTTTTCGCGATTTAAAAACAACGTCACCGTATCGGGCGTTCTGCCGATTTTTTCACCGTTCAACACAATGTCGGCAGATATATCCCCCGGCGTAGCCAGACGCACCTGTATTTTTGCCGGCGACATTCGTAAAACCAGTTTTGTTTTTTCCCCTTTTTTAACAGCGAAATTTGAAGTCACGGCGTTATAATACGGATGATCGACCGTTACGGAATGTTTGCCTTCGTCCAATGAAAAATTTTGATATGAATTTTTCTTCGACAATATCATGCCGTCAATTACGACTTCGGCATCACGAACGGGAACGGTTTCCAAATCCAAAATGCCGGAAAGCGCGGATTTTGCACCGACCGTTTGTTTTTGTTCCTTTTTCGGATTTTTCAATCGCTCTTTTTCCGCTTTAATCTGTTGCTTTGAATAGGAATACAAAGCGCAAGCCTGCTTGTTCTTTTTATTGAAGAATCGTTCTTCTTCTTTAAATCCGACGATTTCCGCACTCATTTTTTCCGACGACTGAGACGTTACCGCCTCATCGTCTTCATCCGCATAGACGGATTCGAACGCCTCGAATTGTATTCCGAAATTATCCATTACGGCCTGACGCCGAGCTTCCTTTTCAGCCTTTTTCAAAGCCGCCGTTTGAGAAGAACCTGAACCGCAAGCGACATAATACTTATACTGCGCCGTATCGGCGGGGGTTTTCGCAAGCCACGAGGACTCCGCCGCCTTTGCCGCCGAAAGCATCACTTCAAAAACAAATAAAAGCAAAATTTTTTTCATAACATTTTGAACATAAAAATTTCGGCGATAAAAATCAATTACGAATACTGCTGATTTTGCATTCTTTACAAAACGCGCGTTTCATTATAAAACTGTCGGCAAAGAAACCTTAACTTTTTATCAGGGGTGAAAACATCATGGATTCCGCTATCGCAATGACCGCCAACGCATGGCCTTTTGAAGAAGCCCGCGCTTTGTACAACGAAAAACTGGGCGGCAAAATTCCCGAAAAAGGATACGTCCTGTTTGAAACGGGATACGGTCCGTCCGGTTTGCCGCACATCGGCACGTTCGGCGAAGTCGCCCGTACGACAATGGTCATGAACGCGTTTAAAACGCTTTATCCCGACGTTCCCGTCCGCCTGTTCTGCGTTTCCGACGACATGGACGGTCTGCGTAAAGTCCCCGACAACATCCCCAACAAGGAAATGGTCGGACAGTATTTGGGCAAACCTTTGACTCAAATTCCCGATCCGTTCGGCTGCCATGACAGCTTCGGACATCACAACAACGACTGTCTGAAAGCTTTCTTGGACAAGTTCGGCTTTGAATACGAATTCAAATCGGCGACCGAATTGTACACAACGGGCGTCTATGACAAAGCTCTGTTGAAAGTATTGGAAAATTACGAAAAGGTCATCAACGTCATTCTGCCGACGTTGGGCGAGGAACGCCGCGCGACATACTCTCCGTTCCTGCCGGTATCGCCGAAGACGGGCAACGTCCTGCAGGTTGCGATGACAAAAATCGACAAGGAAAACGGCACGGTATCCTTTATTGACGAAGACGGAACGGAAACAACCGTTCCCGTTACGGGCGGACATTGCAAGCTTCAATGGAAAGCCGACTGGGCGATGCGCTGGTACGCATTGGACGTCGATTATGAAATGTCGGGAAAAGACCTGATGGAATCCGTTAAATTATCCGGAAAAATCTGCCGCATTTTAGGAGGAAACCCGCCGAAAAATCTGACATACGAATTGTTCTTGGACGAGAAAGGCGAAAAAATCTCCAAATCCAAAGGAAACGGCCTGTCGATGGAAGAATGGCTGAAATACGCTCCGGCGGAATCGCTGTCTTTGTTCATGTATCAAAAACCGAAAACGGCCAAGAGACTGTATTTCGATGTCATCCCCCGTGCTACGGACGAATACCTGAATTTCATCGGCGCTTACGAACGTCAGGAAGAAAAAGACAAATTCAATAACCCCGTATGGCACATCCACAACGCCAATCCGCCGAAACCGGAAATCGGACTGTCTTTCGGAATTTTGCTGAACCTTGTCAGCGTCTGCCATTCCGAAGATCCGGCCGCAATCTGGAAATATATCACAAGCTATGCGCCGGAAGCTTCGCCGGAAAAATGCCCGAATTTATCCGGACTGGTTCCTTATGCGATTGCTTATTACAACGACTTTGTAAAACCGACGCAGAAATATCGCTTGCCGACGGAACAGGAAACAATCGCGTTGAACGATTTAAAAACGGCCTTGGAACAGTCGGACGCGCATGCTTCCGCCGAAGACACGCAAACGCTTGTCTATGAAATCGGTAAAAAACACTACGCCGATGATTTGAAAGCATGGTTCAAAGTTATGTATGAAACGCTGTTGGGACAATCGACCGGCCCTCGTATGGGGTCCTTTATCGCGCTCTATGGCGTTAAAGAATCCGTTGCGTTGATTGACGACGCTTTAAACGGACGTTTAGCCAACTGATGATTTTTTCAAATCTGGTCGAGCTGAAAGAAAACGACTTTATCAGCATTCGTCTGATGTACGCTGCGCCGGACAATATGGCCGGCGTTGATGCGTATCATCACGTCGGGCTGGGAAACCGCTGTTTCGCCCGTCCGGAACTTGCCGAAGCTTTGTCACGATTGGAACGGCCGTTGAAACAACGCCGATTGAAACTGAAAATATTTGACGCCTACCGTCCGCCCGCGGCGCACGATTACCTCAGCGCCCGCGTACCTGTCAAAGGGCTGTTTGCCGAAACGGTCGAATTGTCCATGCACTGCCGCGGTATAGCCGTCGACGTCTGTCTGACGGACGAAAACGACAAAGAATTACAGTTCCCGACCGCCGTAGACGCGTATACGCCGGAATATGCAAGACAGTTGGCGCAAGGCATTACGGAACCGTATTTCAAACATTTGCAAAAAGCGAATTACGCCTGTACCGATCTGCCTCTGCCAGCCCTTCAAAACAGAGAACTTCTGCGGACGCTGATGCAAAATGCGGGATTTGAACATTTACGGCATGAATGGTGGCATTTCTGTCTGCCCGACGCAGATCGTTACGGCGTCATCGATTTTCCCGTCAACCTTTGATAAACGCCTGCGATAAAATATCGGAAAGGACGTTTCAGGATTCTTTTTTGTACAAAAAATCTTGTTTTCGACAAAAAATTGTCTATAATAAAGCCTCTCAGGTAAAGGGGCGGTTATGAGCGAAAAGAACGATAACAATTACAGGATTACGTTGTATCTTGATACGCCGAAAGCATTGTTGCGCCCTTTCAGGGATTTCACAAAACACAGTCACTTACCCAGCATCGTGTTAGAAAATTCCTTAAACCCCGTCGCTTTTACGGGACACGCCTTTATCGGCCTGATGGATGCCGAAGGAAAAGAAGAGCGTTTCGGCTACACATGCGAAGAAGCGGCTCTGTTCAGGGCGTTGCGCGGCATGCCCGGAAAAATCGTCAAGGAAAGCTATGAATCGCCTTATAACGAGGCAATCATTTGGAACATTTCCAAAGATCAGTACCTTGCCGCTCAAAAAGCCATTCAGGAACAAACGGAAAATCCGGGGACCTACAAACTGTTTGAAAAAAACTGTTCCACCGTTGCGGCCGATATTTTAAAAGCGGCGAATGTTCCCGACATTCCGGAAGGAAAACTGGCATTAACTCCGCACGGTATGGTTATAAAAAAACGCATGATGTTGGCCGAAAGACGTTTGGAAACGGCTAAATTTAAAATCAAAAACATGTTTAAAGCTTTATCCGGCAAAGAAAAAGCGCCGAATGCTCAATTGTTGGACTCTTTACGTTCCAAACCGGTTCCCGTTCCCATTAACAACGGTATGAAAGCTTACCGCCAAGACGTTGAACGTAAAGATATTCATCCGTTGGATTACAACAAAGTCATCGCGTCCATATCCCGCATCAGATAACAGAAACGAAATTAATAAAATCACTTCATATCGGTTTGACGCACCGACATCGGTTATCCGGTAAGGTTGGCTTTAATAAGTATAAAATTCAAAAGAGCGTTTTATTAACACTTTAATTGACTGTCTTTCCGACATATACTGAAGGTGAAAAAACCTATTTCCATAGGAAAGAAAATATGATCCTTTATTTCTGCAAAAAAAATTTTCCGTGTGCGTTTGCGATGGCGGTGATAAATTTTTGTTTTCCGGCTAACGCGGATATGATTCGCGACAACGCGACAGACGCAGATTTTTCTTATGAAGAACCTTCAACCTGCACCACGGCAGCTATGAAAAACAACGCAAATGTTGCGGCGGCTACGGATATCAACAGCTTCTACCGCGCCATGAATTCCGGCAAATCCATTATTTTAATTGACGGAAACATCTCTGGCATTGCGACAACGGCCTTAGGGTCTAAAAAACTGGTCGGTCCGAAATATTTTTCAGATATTGAAATCTGCAAAACGCAAACGACACCGATTTTGACATTCCGGTACGATGCAAACATGACGATCAACGACGGAGAAATCAATCAACTGAAACTGTATTTCCCGACGGAAGACTCTTATTTTAATGCCATATCCGGTTCAGGGACGATTAAAGACAGTTCCATTATCGCCGCAAAAGTAAAATCCGTTGTAGAAGCGACCGGAAAAATAACATTTTCAGGAACAAATAACGTTTCGTCGACATCCGGCACCTCCGCTCTATTAGAAGGAGCAACGTCTGCAGGAAATTTTGAAATCATCAGCGGAACGACAACGATTAACGGAGAAGCCACACATATCGCCTATATCAACGAAGGGGCATTAACGATTGCGTCTTCGGGAGTATTGGCATCAAAAGCGACGACTTATAATGGTGTCAAGCTGTATGGCGGAAAATTAATCGCAAACGGTCAGATAAAAATATATGGAACCAACGCATACGCTTTACAGCAATGGGATGCACACTCTTCAAATAAACCGTCTATGACATTAAATGCCTCCGGAAACATTTTAACTTCCTATTATCACGGTATTTATGCCACGGACGGAAGCGTAACAATCAACGGTTCTACGACCATTGATATAATTGCCGACCCGAAGTCTTCGGACAGCGACTCAAAAGCAGCTTTTGATATCCATAAAGCTTACCCGAACAGCAAAGTTTCACTTACAATTGCAGCCCCTGTTACAGTAAACGGGTTAACGACAGGAGTTGACAGTCGATATCCTTCAATCACGGGCGATAAACTGCTTTATATGGTTGGCGGTACGTATAAAATAAATTCCACCGTGGAATCGACAACCAATATAGGAAAGGTTTTAACCGACGGAGATTCAATGAGCATGAGCTCTTCCGGTGCCATATTAGGAGCTAGCTATCTTTACGGAAAAGGATCAAACTTTTCCGTTTCGGCGGGAGCTAAACTGAAACTGGGCGGGGTCTGTAAAAAAGCGGCTTCATCCGGGACATTGTCTTCGGTTACGTATGATAAAGCGATTACGTCCCCCGTTTCTCCGTTTACGGGCGGATGCTGACAACGTAAATCAATTTTTCAATGCCGCGGAATATTTTCCGCGTCATTTTTTATTCGATGACAGGTCCGTGACTGTTTTCAGCATCGCTTTTCAGGCACAGGAAAAACAATAATAAAACGGAAAAAATCAACGTTAACGAAGAACACAGCGTAATCAACGGATCATTTTGCATCTGCGCGAAAAATCCCGTCCCGAACATAAACAACGACGGCACGATCGTCCACAACCCCGATTGCCCGGCATCATGCAGCCGCCTGACGGCAACGGCCCAAGCCGGAAAAAACGACACAAAAGAATAAACGCCCGCCCCCTGAACACCGACAATCAATCCGATTAAACCGCCGATAATCAGGTTAAAACAAACAAAAGACCAAAACATCATTCTGTTTGCCCGACCGGAAAATACAAAATACATTCTCCATGCATCAATAAAATACATAAACGCCTGCGAAATTGAAAAAGACGGAACGGTATTTAAAATTTTTTGTGCACTTCCCGATATCGGCCTGTTTGCTTTTTTGATGTGCGGCATAATATTTCTCCTTTGTTCAAATCAATAATGAAAAGCAAGTCTAGAAGAAAAAAAATAATAAAAAAATCTAAACAAAATATTGTTAAATCAAACAGTTATAGACGTTCTGCGGCATTAAACTTTTTAAAAAAAAAGTTATTCTGATTCCGATATAAAAGGAATCTTTTCATGCAAAATTCGTTTGAATATGTTTCGGCATTTTTTATCGTTTCAGGTTTTCTGTGCGGTCTTATCATGCTGGCAGACATCTTAAACGACCGTCCGCAAAAAAGCGGAATAATGAACGGCGTCTGGTTCTTTACAGGTCTGTGGGCTTCGTGGATCGGTTTATATCTTTATTTTAAAATCGGACGATCAAATAAAATTCGAAGCAAGGATGAAAATAACGATCAAATATATATCGGATCCGTCCATATAAAAACGGTAAAAAAACGGTCTGCAGCTGAAAAAATTCTGCTATCAATTTTGATTTACGGTGCCGGTTGCACTTTGGCAAACATCATAGCAGAAAGCTGTTCGTATTTTTATTCCGTATATACAGGTAAATCCGTTTGGGAAATCAGCTGGAAATCCGGTTATATTCTGGCCTTGATTTTATGTTCCGGCTTTCGATATGCCGCAATCCGTCCTGAAAAAACCTACGTCATCCCCGGAAAAATAATCCGGAAAGACTGGAAAAGAAGTTTTCCGGTCATAACAGCTTGGCAGGCAGGCGTCTTTGCTTACGGCGAAACAATCTTTTGCAAATTCCAAAACACGATTGAACAAGATTCATGGAGCTTTTGGTTTATGATGCAAATAGCCATGTTTTGCGGATTTTTAACGGCATGTATTGTCAACCGCCTATCAGTTCAATTCCATACAAAAAAATCAAAACAAAGGAGAAAAACCATTAGAACACTTTTAAACTTGTTTATATACACACTTGTTTTGTTAATCCTGCTTTTAGGGATCGGAGTGTTTTATATAGACTCAATCATTAAAACAACCGTCAATGAATTAGGGCCGAAAGTCACTCAAACTTCCGTACACTTGAACGCTTTTTCAACATCGTTGATCAATACACAAGTCGTGCTGCGAGGACTGCAAATCAGCAATCCCAAAGGGTTCAGCCGACCGTACGCTTTAAAATTGGGTTTCGTCAACGTACAAGCCGACCGCGACAGCCTGTTTTCGGACGTGATTATTCTTGAAAACGTAACACTGTCCGATATTGACGTTACTTACGAGCTTTCCGGAAAAATCAGCAATCTGGCTGTTTTGAATGAGAATATCTCTCATTATATTTCTTCTGCGGATAAAGAAAAGCTTCCCGAAAAGATCGCAGATAAAAAACAATCGGGAAAATCGAAGAAGCTCATCATCAAAAATTTGTCTGTAACAAATTCAAAAGTGAACTTATCGGCATCACTGACGCCCGGCGGAAAATCTTTATCAACGACTGTCGATCTGCCGGATCTGCAGCTGAAAAATCTGGGCAACGGGAAAAGCCCGATGACGGTTGAACAGGCGGCGGCTTATATTTTAAACCTGATTTCGCTTAACAGCTTGGATACATTGGCGAAATCCGCTTATAAAAATGTTTTGAACGTTTCGCAGGAAACGATCAAACAAACAAAACAAGCCGCCGAAAAATTGACCGGAGAAGCCAAAGAAACCGTCGATCGGATCAAAAATTCAACCGAAAAACCGATTGAAAGTTTCAAAAAGCTGTTTGCAAATTAAAAAAATCCCCCTTTGTTTTCAAAGGGGGATTTTTTATGGCGGAGGGCGTGGGAGTCGAACCCACTCACGGCTTTAACCCCGTGTACGGATTAGCAATCCGCTGCATTACCGTCCTGCCCGCCCTCCGTCGTTTTTTAGTTCTAACGAAAGTTTTCCCTTCCGTCAACTTAAAAAAACAAACCAAATCTATTTTATCAACGATGCAGCAAAGCATCCGATAAATGAGAGGAAACCCTGTCGACCTCGGCGATCTTTTTTTCAGGATCGCGCAAAATCGAATTACGCAGTTTCTGATTTACAGCCGAATTTTCAGGCGTTCCGCCCAATTCAACTGTAACGACGGCGTTTTTTGCAAACCGTTTAACCAAAGACTTATCGCTTAAATTCGCCATTTTGTTTTACCCTTCTGCAATATCTTGTTAGTTATGACTTTTTGCTTTGTCTTCCGATCGCCCCATTAAAAGGCTGAGACATCGACATCATATCGGCAATTTTCTTACTCTGCTGACCGGAGCGTAATATTCGTGTTCCAGTTCATCGTCCAAAATTTCCGCGATCAGGACTTTATTTTCCTTTTGCAAAGAAGCCAAAGCCATCGGAGATAAATACTCCAACAAAATCGCACGTTTTGCATCACGCATCAATAATGCCGTTTCCACGCCGTCAAAGAAAAAACGCGGGTGATCGGGAACGCCCGTACGCGCCCGAATACAAAACAGCAGTTCGCCGTCTTTATTTTGTACCACATCGTACAGGCCTTCCTTTTCAGCCATCGCTTTTTCCTTTCTTTACGCGTCCAGTTTTTTCTTCACCAGCTCGTTTAACATCGCCGGATTTGCCTTGCCCTGCGACGCGCGCATTGTCTGACCGACAAACCAACCCAACAGCTTTTCCTTGCCACCCTTATATTCGGCGACTTTATCGGGGTTGGCGGCGATGACGTCGTCGACCATTTTTTCAATGGCGGACGTATCCGTCACTTGCTTCAAACCTTTTTCTTCCACGATTTCATCAGGTGTTTTGCCTTCTTCAACCATAAAAGCGAACACGTCTTTGGCAATACGGGAAGAAATCGTACCGTCGTTAATCAAGTCGACCATACGCCCCAGATTTTCCGGCTTTACGGGACTTTCGGCGATGGATTTTCCCTGCTTGTTCAATACGGCGAACAAATCGCCCATGATATAGTTGGCGACTTTTTTCGCATCATGTCCCTTCGCCGCGGCTTCGAAATAAACGGCGATATCCTTTTCGGCGACAAGCTGTCCGGCGTCATACGCAGGCAAACCGTATTCTTCGATAAAGCGTTTCTTTTTTGCATCCGGCAATTCCGGCATTTCGGAACGCAAACGTTCAACCATTGCGTCATCCAAAATCAGCGGAATCAAATCGGGATCGTAGAAATAACGGTAATCCACCGCCGTTTCCTTGGAGCGCATGGATTTCGTTTCTCCTTTGACGGAATCGAATTTGCGCGTTTCCTGAACGACTTTGCCGCCGTTTTCGATCAATTCGACCTGACGCATCGCTTCGTATTCGATGGCCTGCATGACAAAACGAATGGAGTTGACGTTTTTAATTTCCGCACGCGTTCCGAACGGTTCTCCCGGACGATGAACGGAAACGTTTGCGTCGCAACGCATCGATCCTTCGTCCATATTCCCGTCGCAAGACCCGATATAACGCACGATGGAACGCAACTTACGCAAATACGCCCCCGCTTCTTCCGGAGAACGAATATCCGGACGGGAAACGATTTCCATCAACGCAACGCCCGCACGGTTCAAATCGACAAACGATTTGCTGGGATGCTGATCGTGCATCAGTTTGCCCGCATCCTGTTCCAAATGCAGACGTTCAATTCCGATACGGCGCGTTTCGCCGTTTTCCAGATCGACATCAATATAGCCGTCGGAAATAATCGGATGATCGGACTGGGAAATCTGATAACCGTTCGGTAAATCCGCGTAATAATAATTTTTGCGCGCGAAGATGGACTTTTTGTTAATCGTCGCGTTCAACCCGAAGCCCGTACGAACAGCCTGTTCAACGCATTCATGATTAATAACGGGCAACATCCCCGGGAAACCGGCGTCAATAAAGCTGACCTGCGTATTGGCTTCGGCACCGAAAGCCGTCGCCGCACCGGAAAACAATTTGGCCTGAGAAATAACTTCGCAATGGACTTCCAGCCCGATAACGACTTCCCAATCGCCTGTTTCACCTTTAATGATATAAGACATCTTATTTTCCTCCTACGCGCAACGGACGGATCGGCATACCGGACATTGTTTCGATTGCCCCGGCAACGCGCAAAATTGTTTCTTCAGCAAATGAATTTCCGATAACCTGCAAACCGATCGGCAAACCGTTGAGCTCGGACGTTCCGGCCGGAACGCAAACGGCCGGCAAACCTGCCAGAGACGACGGAACCGTAAACACATCGTACAACTGCATTTTCAACGGATCGTTCGTGCTGTCGTCATCCTTGCCGAACGCCGTTTCAGGCGCGGCCGGAGCCAAAATCACATCCACCTTTTTATAGGCTTCGGCGAATTCCTGACACAACAAGCGACGGACTTTCTGCGCTTTGAGGTAACAGGTTTCGTAATAACCTTCCAACAAAATGCACGTTCCGATCATAATGCGGCGCTTAACTTCCTTACCGAAACCTTCCGTACGGGTATTCGTGTACATTTCATCCAAGCTGTTGCCGTCAACGCGCAAACCGAAACGGACACCGTCGTAACGAGCCAGATTGGAGGACGCCTCCGCCGGAGCGATCAGATAATACGTCGGCAAAGCGTACTGTGTGGACGGCAAAGAAATATCGACGATTTCCGCACCGGCCGCTTTCAATTTTTCAGCCGTTTGTTCCCAAACATGCCGGACGTCGGCGTTCAACCCTTTATCCGGATTGTATTCGCGGGGAATACCGACGCGCAGACCTTTGACGTCGCCGGTCAAAGCCTTTTCATAATTCGGAACGGGTACGTTCGCGGAAGTGGAATCTTTCGGATCGAAACCGGCCATCGCTTCCAACATAATCGCGGTATCGCGAACCGTACGGGTCATCGTTCCCGCCTGATCCAAAGAAGAAGCGAAAGCGACCATTCCCCAACGCGAGCAACGGCCGTATGTCGGCTTGCACCCGACGATACCGCAGAAAGAAGCCGGCGTACGAATGGAACCGCCCGTATCGGAACCGGTCGCGGCCATGCACAGACCGGCCGCCACAGCTGCCGCCGAACCGCCCGAAGACCCGCCGGGGATCAAAAACTTGTCGGGGTTTGTTTTATCTTTATACGGGTTTTTAACCGCACCGTAATAACTGGTCAGATTTGCCGTTCCCATAGCGAACTCGTCCATATTGGTTTTACCCAACATAACGGATCCGGCATCTTCCAATTTTTGAGAAACGGTGGATTCATACGGCGGAACAAAGCCGTCCAAAATATGCGAACATGCCGTTGTTCTGACACCTTTCGTGCAGTACAGATCTTTCATTCCGACGGGAATGCCTTCCATTTTACCGGCAGTTCCTTCGGCGCGGCGTTCGTCTGATTTCTTCGCACGTTCCAAAGCGATTTCCGGCGTTTCCAAAACATACGCGTTTAATTCGCGCGCCTTTTCCATTTCCGTTAAATGAGCCTGCGTCAATTCAACCGCGGAAAATTCCTTCTTAGCCAAGCCGTCTAAAGCTTCGGCAATTGTCAATTCAACTAAATCGGTCATTGTTTACTCCACCACTTTGGGAACCAGGAAATAACCGTCCATGGATTCGGGGGCGTTTGCCAAAACTTCGTCGCGGATGTCGCCGTCGTTAATCACGTCGTCGCGTTCGCGCAGAACCATATCCTCGACAACCGAATTCATCGGCAGTACGTCATCGGTATTTACATCCT
The DNA here is from genome assembly GCA_045587165.1 of Alphaproteobacteria bacterium. GTDB lineage: Bacteria > Pseudomonadota > Alphaproteobacteria > CAAGCB01 > CAG-977 > UBA11549. The sequence continues at coordinate 13,829 of JAZNBT010000128.1, forward strand.
TCAATTGATCGACCCAACCTAAAATTTTTGTCAGCTCGCCGACCATTTCATCCATATTTTCTTCGGGGATTCTTAAACGTGAAAGGATCCCCAGTCTTTTGACCATATCCTTGTCGATTGACATGGGTTTTCATACTCCTATCTGATCATAAAACAAATGTTTACAACAACGTATCATTTACAACGCCCGACAACAAGCCAAAATTGAATTTATTTAACACTTTTGAAGCCGGAGGATTTTTGTTTAAAACGCAGGTAAATCAAGGGAATGCTTAACAAAGAAACAACATATTTGACAATAAAGTTAAACAAAAATATTTCCCATACGATCGCCCATTCGTACACATACGCGAAAGCGCCGATGCAGAAAATCGCGTTATCGGCCGGAATGCTGACGGAATTACTGAATAAAACGCGTCCCCATTTATGGCGTTCTTTGAATTTTTTTTCAAACGCATGATAAACCTGAGTATCGATCAGTTCGCTGACCAACTGCGCCAACAAAGAAAAAACAACGATCCGCCAAACAGGCGCCAACGCATTGTCAAAAGCCGAAGACACCGATGAAGAAACATCTGCCGGAAACAACGAAACAAACGCGAAATATCCGACCATCATCAAATTGATCAGAACCGTATAACAAACGCATCGCACGGTTAAATCCCTACCCAATTCCCGATGCACCAAATCGCGCAAAGTAAAGCTCAGCGGATAGAGGAAAACCCCCATATCGACGGCGACGTCGAAAACAGTCCCCACTTTGATGCTGCTGATATTGGACACCAACTGCACGCCGAGATAAGCAAGCGTAACGAATAAAGCCGTATTTGACATTAAAAGAACCTTTTTGAATTTTTGTTTCTTGTATATCAAACACGATTTGATTAAAAATATTTTATTTACCAAGGAAACATTCATGCCTGACTTAAATGATTTTCTTTCAGAAGTCCGCCCTTCGACAACGTTGGTCGGGCTGGACATCGGCACAAAAACGATCGGCGTCGCGGTATCGGATACGCTGTGGATGACGGCGACCCCGTTAAAAACGATTTTCAGAAAAAGCTTTCAATATGATTTAAACGAACTGACCGCCTTGTTAAAAGGACGCGACATCGGCGGCTTCATTTCGGGATTGCCTCTGCAAATGAACGGAGAAGAAGGATCGCAGGCCGGATACACCCGCGAACAGGCGCAAAAAATCGCCGGTTATTTTCAAAAGCCCGTTTATTTTCAGGACGAACGTTTATCTTCGGCCGCCGTTGAACGTGTTATGATCGGCGCTTATGACATGAGCCGCAAAAAACGTAAAGAAAAGCTGGATGCCGGCGCAGCTGCCTTTATTTTACAGGGTGTTTTGGATCAAATACGTTAAAAGTCTATCTGCTCCGACGAGCGGCAATCAACCGCGCAGCCACATTTGCAGGCATCTTATTTGAATTGGCGTTTTTTTGTTTTTGAGCTTTTAAATTCTCTCGCAACGGTAAGGAGGTATAAGTTTTATCCTCCGGCAAACCGAAAGCGTTTTGACGGATCATAAAGGCCTGTTTGCACTTTTTCATCGTTGATTCCGTTATCGCCAACTTTTCAGGCTGCTCCAAAACATTCGGGTCATGAGCAAAATAACATTTTCCCGAAGGGTCGGAACATATTGTTTCAACGATTTCTTTTGAAGTAACCGGTTTATAATAATACGTTTCCGGATGGTTGCGTTCGTCCCAGCTGTAACTTAGTCCGCCATCACGCAAATAACCGTATTCGTAGCGCAACACCATTTCTTCGTTTTTAAACCAACCTTCGAAAGCGCCTTGCATCATTTGTTGAGTTACGGGAGCTTTTTCGTCTTTGCACGCATCCATAAAACCTTTCGCAATCAAAGGATCGTCTTTGGCAAACGCCTTCATCGGACCGTCAATGCCTTTTTGCATCAAATCGTAGCATACCGCGCAAGAAGCGGCTTGAGCATCAGCCTCTTTAGCCCTGTGAGACATGACGGCTCCTTTAAAATCATAGCGATTGCATTCGCTTTCAAGGCCTCTGGAAAACTGCTGGATATGACGAGCCTCATGACAAACAACCTGCATCAATTCATCGTCGGAGCACATACAGTTCAACGTTAAAATTTTCGTATCCTGAGAAACGCATCCGCCCCAACCGCAAGCTCCGAACATTCTGATCTGATAGCCGTTTTTGGCGATTTCTTCCAGCAATTCCTTTCCAAATTCCGAATTCTGCGCCACCGTATTGATAATATGCACGGCTCGTTTTTTGTTATTTTCCGTACACATGCTCAAATCGACGGGAACAATCGGTTTTTCAGAAACATCCGTCTTATTTTCTGCGGATTTTGAAACAAAACCTTCTTTTAAAACGGAATCAACCATAGAATTTTCCTTTGCCTTTTCCTTAAAGGTTAGCGTCCTTTAGCCATTTTCATTGCTTTTAACATGGCCGCGGCAGGCCCTGTTTCTTTCTTTTCGCCGTGTACGGGCAAACGATCAACGGATTTATCCCCCGTTTGTTTCAAAGTTTCTTTGCCTTTTTCGGAAACGGCCATGTTTTCCGAACGATCCAGAAAAGACGCATCTATATAGGATTTACCGTCATGCAGGCACAACGCAATTATTTGTTCACTTGAAAGCGTTGCGGAAGCCGCACCGTTTCCGGCATTTTTTTCAACATTGTTTTTTATCTGCGGTACATACATTTTTTCATAAGAAACCTGATAATTCTTATATCCGTACCACGCTTTAAAAGACGCCTGCATCGCCTTTGTTTCATCGCCGGATTTTTCCATTTCCTCGACATAAGCCCGCATCATCGGCGTTTGCATTTCTTTTTCAAACGTCTGCGGATAATCATCCCGCATTTGATAAGCTACAGCAGCCTGATGAGCACAAGCATCAGCCTCCAACGCGCGATTCAGCTTAATAAAATCATACGCATTTAATCTGCCGATAAAATCACCCGGCTTGTCACACCCCACGTTTTCGATCAACCGGTCGACCTGACGGATATGCGTCGATTCATGAATCAGAATCGGAACCAAATCCACCTGACGGTGATAGGAATCCAAATTAACAAATTTATGATCGTAATCGCACGCCCCGTTAACGCCGACCATAGGCTGATACATAAATTTGTATCCTTGAAACGCGACGGCATTCATCGTTTCCTGACCTTTAGGATACTTATAAGCCATATTCAACAAACTTGAAAAATTTTCACGATCCGCACCACCTAATGCGTAAATGGAATCGTTTAATTTGCAAAAACATTCAAAATTTGATTTTTGATCCGACATTCTAGCGTCCTTTTTGCGTCATTGCGGCAGATAAAGCCGCCGATTTATTCACGGAAGAAAGCAAATCCCCCTTGGAATTGCGAATATTCATCGACAAAACAGATTTATCCGCACGTGCACCGGGAACGGCAGCGGCATAATTCGCAACCATCAAGGAAATATCCGATCTGTCCAACTGCGTAATAGAAAACGGTTTTCCCGAAGTCAACGCTTCCGCCGTCATATAGGGTTTTCCTTCAAAAAGACACATTTTTATAACATCGCCGACCGGATACTCTTTTGAAAAACAGGCGGGATCTTTCCGACTTTTCCCGTATTCGCAAACTTTTTTAATCGTGTCTTTATGCCAGTTATCATAATAATTACGATAATATGCACATTCATACCATGCCGAAAAACCGGCCTGCATGGCTTTTTTTTCATCACCGGATTTTTTCATTTCTCCGACATAAGCCTGAAACATTGGCAACCCTTCTGCTTGGCATTTTTTAAAGACATCCGGCAAGATATCCTTACATTCATAAACAAACGCCATTTCATGGGCGACCGCGTCGGCTTCAATCGCGCGTTTCATACGCAACATCGAAGCCACCGTCGTATGTTCCAAATTCGGTCGCCGAGGATTTTCCGATGAATACTGAAGGGCGTGCCGTCCTTCATGCACAACGGTTCGTGCCATATAATCAAAACTGAAAGAAGGATTGATGACGATTTTTTTTCGATTCGGCGCACAAAAACCACCGAAATTTCCTTTTTCAAAGGCAAAGGAATACCCTAAATCCGACAACGATATCAGCGTTTCCCGCCCTTTTTTCGTTTGCATTACCGCATCAAGAACAGCTTCAAACAAGGCGGTTTCCTGAGGCTTACGCCTTTCTTCGGAAGAGGTAAACGCTTTCAGCAAGACGCCCTTTGCCCGCTGAGCCTCCGGCCCGCAAGCGTATTTTTGAACGTTTTTTTTCATAAAATCAGCAACTGTAGCGGACATAAGAATCCCTTTATCTGACAACACTTTGTGTCAGAATAGCATTTATTGGACAGCTGTCAAATTATTTTTGTCTATTTTTCTGTCATTAATTCGTGCTTCGCACGCTTTTTTCAAAGTTTCTTCCCCATACTGAGAAACGGGAGAGCCGTTGACAAAAATTTGACCGTCTTTAATTTCAACGACGGCGACGGGCAAATAATCAAAATCCAAATCTGAATTCCAGAAACGGAAATCCTTTTTCAAGTCAAAATAAACCGTAAAAGTACGATTTAGAAAATTCGGCAAATCCATAGAGACACCGGTGTTCAAATCGGCAGGAACGACATGTGGATCGGGTTGCCAATCGGCGGGAACGGCGGTAAAAGCGACACAGTCCCGTTCGGATATACGCACTTCCAACGGTTCGGCTGCGACAGAAGAAGAAAACAGGAAAAATAAAAAAAGCAAACTTTTCATCATTTTTCCCTTCTTTTTCAAACTCTGACCAAATGCGTTTGAACCAAAGGTCTGCGGCCGTGGGTTTCCATAACAACTTTGCGTACGGCTGACTTTACCGTATCAGCGACATCCTGATCATCAGAACGTCTGTCCGCACGTAACATTTCCATCGCTTGTTTTACCGCCGCATCCATTTTCTGCAAAACCGGATCTCCGTCTTCAATCAATCCGACGGCTGAAAACTGAACATCACCGACAACCGCCCCCGTTTTATCCAAAACAAGCGTTGCCACAACCGTTCCGTCGTCAATCATGCGGCGGCGCTGTTTGATCACACCGGCGTTTAACGGAATGATTTGTTTGCGATCTCTTGCCAAAACACCGGTTTTCACTTCACCGACGATTTCCGGATTTTGCACATCCAAACGCAGAACGTCGCCGTCTTTGACTATCACGGTTTTCTTGATACCGCAGGATTTTGCCAAATCGGCATGTTCGTATAAATGCGCCGCTTCGCCATGTACGGGAACGGCAATTGCCGGCTTTAAAAATTCATATAGTTTGGCAATATCTTTTCGCCCGCAGTGACCGGAAACGTGAACCAAAGCATCTTTAGCCGTAACGATTTCGATCCCTTTGGCTATAAAGCGGTTTTGAATATTGGCGATCGCCTGCTCGTTACCGGGAATAACGCGCGAAGAAAAAACGACAACATCCCCTTTAACGGGCTTAACCGGACCGGTTCCGTAAGAAATATTCGACAAAGCCGCTTTGGGTTCTCCCTGACATCCCGTACATAAATAAAGGACTTCCGACGGATCATGTTCGGCGGCTTCTTCCTCGGTTAAAAAGACATTAACGCCTTTAAAATATCCGGCGGCACGTCCCGCCCCTTCGACGCGCCACAAAGACCGCCCCAACAGACACACTGTCCGTCCGTTTTGTTCGGCAGCTTCGGCTATGCTTTCGATCCGACCGACATTTGAAGCAAAGCACGTAACGATCAGACGCCTTCCTTTATAACCGGCGAACAATTCAATCAAGGCCGCTTTTACCGTACTTTCGGAAGGAACCTCCCCTTCGACGAAAACGTTGGTGGAATCCCCCACCAAAGCCAGTATGTTTTCTTTTTTTAAAGCCTTTAACGCTTTGTAATCCACAGGTTTACCGATAACGGGATCTTCGTCGAACCGCCAGTCGCCCGTGTGAAAAACGTTTCCGTGCAGAGTTTTGATCAATAACGATGATGCTTCAGGAATTGAATGATTAATGGAAACCAATTCGATTTCAAAAGGTTTTAAATCCAACAAATCCCCTTGTTCGAAAACATGGACGGGAACGCGCCCCAACAAACCGGCTTCATCCAAACGCGTTTCCAACATTTCGGCGGCAAAAGCGGAAACATAAACGGGACATCGCAAAACAGACCAAAATGTCGCCACCGCACCGATATGGTCTTCATGAGCATGGGTAACAACCAACCCCTTCAACCGAGGCGCTATTTTTTCGGCAAACGACGGATCCGGCAACAGCATGTCTATTCCCGGCAGTCTGTCGCCCGCAAAACCGATGCCGCAATCGACGGCCAACCAATCCCCGTCGCAAGCATAAAGATAAAAATTCATACCGATTTCGCCGACACCACCTAAAGGAACAAAAAACAATCCATTGTCGGGAACGTCAATATATTCGGCTTTTTTTTCATCGGACATTGTAATCAATTCTTTCCTGTTTGACCGAAAAAGACATCTCCGGCCGTAATTTTTATTATTTTCTCGTCTTTATTTAACAACAAGCAACCGTCTTGATCAAGACCGTAAAAAGTTCCCTGCTCCCGCCTGTCGGGCAGATTAACCGTTACCATCTTGCCCATACCGTACGCTTTTTGTCGCCAAGTTTTTAAAATCGGCTCCGCACCTTCGGTTTGATAACATTTTTGCCAAAAATCAAAACGATCCAACAAAATTTCCAATAATTGCCCTCTTTGAAGATCAAAGCCTTCTTGACGCAACGACGTCACGGGATACAGCATCCGGCTTTCGTCAACCGGCATCAGATTGACGCCGATTCCTACGATCAATCTGTCCGATCCGTTTGTTTCCAACAAAATACCGCTGACCTTTTTACCGTCAATCAGCAAATCGTTCGGCCATTTACAACAAACAGATAAACCGGGGCAAAGTTCTTCCATTGCCTGCATCAAAGCAACCGCCGTTAAAAAGCTGTACATCCCTGCTTGAATCAAACGGATCGGTTCAACACAAAAAGAAACGTACAAATTTCCTTCTCGACATATCCAACGCCGCCCCATACGTCCGCGCCCACCCGTTTGAATTCGTGCGCAAACAACCGTTTTATCCGATCCGGCCGGCAATTTTTTAACGTCTTCGTTCGTGCTGTCGGTTTCTGCTTTTTCAATCAAAGTCCAACCCTGCGGCAGCTTTGTTTGCATAATTTCCTCTTAAATATTTATAGCGATCATTTTCATGACAATAAACGAAAATACGGACAACACCGCCGACAAAACAATAACGATTTTCATTGCAAAAGGCGCAAAAGAAAGCTCCTCTTTCGCCGGAACCATATACATTTGCCGGATCAGTTTCAAATAAACGTACATGATCAGCAATCCGCCGGACATTAACAATACGGAAAAAATTATCATGTCATTGCCGGCAATTTCTTTAAACAACCCGAACCGAGTCCAAAATCCGGCAAAGGGAGGAATACCGGACAACCCCAAAAAAATCAAAGCGAACAAGCCGCCGCGCAACGGTCTTATTTGACCTTGCCCGGACAAAACGCGAACTTCTTCGCTGAGTTCGTCCCCGATTCGCAATGATAAAACTATCGCGGACATTCCGGCCAACAAAATCATATCCATAGTCAAAACGAACTGTAACAAAAGCACGTTTTGAACAATCAACGCCGACATTGCGAAACCGTTTAAAACAATAACGGTATAAGCTGTCAAACGTTTAACATTCGTTTGAACGATTGCTCCGAAACCGCCGATGCAGACGGACAGAACAGCGACGACGCCCAAAACAGGCCGCCAATAAAAATCCAATGATCCGAAAGGTTCCGACACAATTCTGGTCAATGCCGCAATGACGGGCAAACGAACAAGCATTGCAAACAACGCCGTCACGGGGGACGGAGCGCCTTCATATACATCTGCCAACCATGAATGAAACGGAACCACTCCTATTTTTAAAAATAATCCGGTCGCGACGAAAGAAACTCCCCACAACAACGCCGGTAACAACGCCTGTTTATCAACCGCGGCCAACTGCGCAAAATCCAATGTTCCGAAACAGGCATACAAAACGGAAATACCGAACAAATACAATCCCGAGCTTAAAAAAACCATAACGACGTACTTTGTTCCGGCTTCGGTCGAACGTTCGCCCTGACGTTTATAAGCCGTTAAAAACAACAACGGAAAGTGCATCATTTCCAACCCTAAGAATTGCACTAAAAATGTTCGGGCGGATATCGTCAACATCATCCCTGCCACACAAAACGCCAACAACGGAGCGAACTCGAAACGCGAATATTTTTTATATTTCAACCAATCAGCGCCGAAAGCCAACGCGACGGCACTGCCGATCAGCAGAATTTTTTTCAGCAAAAAGGCAAACTCATCCAAAACAAATCCTTGAAAACCCATCGAAAATCCGCTGACGGATAAGCCGGTCAGACACAGCAAAAAAAATGATGACGCCATTCCCGCATAAATCAAACCGTTTACCTTTCGTTTTGCATCGACCGGAGAAGAGTAAACACCGACGAGCAATGAAAGAACGGTAAAAAAAAGCAATACCGCTTCCGGCAAAACAGGTAACATGTTTTTGAATGTATCGGACATTTTCCCTCCCTTTATCAGCCAACGGCCTGACGAGCCAGATCAAATATAAATTCCGGCAGAACGGACAACATCAAGAAAACCATCCCGAAAACGATTGCCGCCAATTTTTCCCGCCAACTCATATCCGCGGGCATAACACTGCGTTCCGGCGCTTCTCCGAACAACAGGCGCGTAAACAATCTGAAAAAAGCGGCATAGAGCAACACAACCGACAGTAAAAGGAAAAATGCAGCTACTGCGGATTGTTTGAAAACGGCGTAAAAAATCAAAAACTGACCGGTAAAAGGCATCAAGGGCGGCACGGCCAAAACAGCCAGACAAGACAGGAAAAACGTCATCCCCAAATAAGGAAACAACGTCAACAGCCCCGTCGGATTTTTAATGCCGGCCGCTTTAAAACGGGTATACAACGCCCCCGCCGACATCAGATAAATTGCGACGGCCAGTCCCTGCGCCACACATAAGAACAACAAACCTTTTAATGATTCCGGCGTCACACAAAACAACCCCGCCCCTAAAAAACCGACTTGAGACAAATGAGCGAAACCAGCTATTTTTTTGATTTCCACCTGCTTTAATGTAATCAACGCACCGTATACCGCTGAAAAAGCAGCCCAAGCCAATAAAAACGGTCCCCATGCCTGCAATACGGTTTGTGCCAAAGGAAACACCAATCGCAAAAATGCGTAAAAAATCAGTTTTGAAAAAATACCGCACAACAAAATCCCCGTCGGTACCGGTGCTTCAGTCTGCGTGTCGCTCAGCCATGCATGGAACGGAAACAAAGGAGCTTTAAAGGCCAAAACGACCAAGAAACAAACCAATAAAATAATCTGTCCGGCGTCATCCAAAACCAACTGCCCGACGGTACCGTAATCCGCCGCCCCGGCCTTTCCCGACAGCCAAAACAGGACAGACAACAAACAAATCGCACCTAAAAGATCGGAAAAACAAAACTTATATGCCGTAAAAATACGTTTTTCGGCGCCCCAAACAGCCGTCATTAAGAACAGCGGCAAAACGGCCGATTCCCAGAATATGAAAAACTGAAACATATTCTGTGCGCACACAGCCGTCAGCATAAAGCTTTCCGCTGTTAAAACCAGAAAAGAAAACTCACGCACACAAAACGAAACATGTCGCCTGATTGTGCAAACAGATAAAACCGTTAAAAAAGAAATCAGCAAAACAAAGATCATGCTCAAGGCATCTATGTCAATTCGCCAATCCGCACGCAACAATCCTGACGATTTCTGCAACAGATATTTTTTGGGATCGGTTTCATAAAACAACAGAGCCGATAAAGATAATAAGAATACACATAATGAAATTAACAACGCGACATGACGACTGTTTTTGGAAACGACATGTTCATCGCCGCGAACAAACAACAAAAAAACGGCACCCAACAGGGGCAAAAACAAGACGACGGAAGGTAAAGAAAACGGTATCATTGTTTATCTCCCGCCAACAAAAACAACAATGAAAAAATCAAAACGAACAATCCCGCCAAAGACCAACGCAGAAAGTCATACGGTTTTCCGGAATGGGTTTTCTGCAGTTTTTCCGCCGTTTTCTTTAATGCGGCGGGCAGTTTTTCCGTCAACAGTTCCGCCGCGGCGAAACGCCATGCAAATTCTGCCAAGGCCATAAACAAACGAACGAAAACGGCTCGATAAAAATCAGTCAGATAAAACCCTTTTAAACAAAATCTGTTGATTTTACGAAACAGCGCGCCGGACATCCACGTCGCGCCCGTTTTTCGTATTCGGGAAAAGAACAACACCCCCGCAGGCAAACCGAAATCCCCGACAATCAACAACAATAAAACACCGGAAGACAATACATCGGTCATATCCGGCAAAACCGACTGTTCAAAGACTTTATTTTGAAAAAATGACAACAACAGCAAAATCATCAAAGGCAAAGATTCAACTTTCGACGGCCGACGGATCTTAGCAACCGCGGAAGGGGAAAGCTTTGATTCCGTCAGAAAAGCCAAAAACAGCAAACGGGCAAAAACAAAGGCCAACGAAAACAAATAAAACGTCAAACAAAAACCGCCCGCTGTCAAAGAGCGTTCTTTTAAAACGGCATACATATTTAAAACAACCGCCGAATTACCGATTTGCGGAAATCCGACACAGCATACGGACAACAACAACATCGTCCAAAATGAAAACGGCAGATATTTTTTCAATCCGCCCATACGCAGCAGATCTTCCTCCCCCTGCAACGCCTGAATAAGCGTTCCGGAACATAAAATCAATCCCGTCATCGGCGTAATCAAAGCAATATAAGCACAAAAAGCGGCATCTCGGCCGATCAGACCGAATACAGTTAAAACAAATCCGAATTGCCCCATCAACAACTGACACAACAATACTTTGATATTTGTCTGAGCCGCCGCCGTCAGCAAACCGCCAAGGGCTGTCAACATTCCCCAAACAATAAAGATTGTCCGTACGGTCGGAACGGAATCCACAAACGGAAAAAAAATGTATAAGACATAAACCCCCAGCCCGCCCAAAGCGGCCGGGGCGATGAAAGCCAGTGCCGGCACGGAAATCCCCGCTGTCTGAGCGATCAGAATATTCGTACCGAATAAAAACAATTTTGCCGAAACGCTTAATAAAATCAAAACGGAGAAAATAATCGGCTCGTTCCCATGAAAAACCGACAGATCAGAAAAAGATGCAACAAAAAAACCGTCCGTCCTGTCCGCCAGCATATAAAAAGCGCAAAACAAGGGTATATTGCTCAGCGTATGCCAAATCAAAAAATTCACACCCGACTGACGGACGACCTGTTTTTCATGAAACAGCATCAGCAAAAGATACGCGAACAACACCGACAAATCCCAACCGATAAAAAACTGGAACATGTTTTTCGCTCCGACGCCGATGATCAGAAAAGAAACCAACCCCAATAAAGAAATGACAAAACGGTTCATTTTTTCGGCCGGTAAAAAATCTTTGGCAAACAACAGACACATCAGCGCGGAGAAAATAATAAAGACGGCTAAAAATATTTCCGTTGTATCCAAATGCAGCCGCCAATCATAAACGACGCCGTTCAAAGTTAGAAACGGCAACAGGAAAACACTGTACATCTGCCCGTGAAAAAAGTTTTTAAAAGCCATTGACACAACATTTAAAAAAGCCAGCCCGAGAGCGACCGTCCCCACTTGCCAGGCGAACGAACGCTTTTTCAAAAAAGCCGCCGCAAAAATATAGCAGGCTGCGAAAAAAGGCAAAAGAACGGCAAAGACCATTTTATGCTTTATCCTTTCATTGATCCGACATGATCCGCGATTAAATGATCATGCTTTTTAAAATAAAGCAAAAACAACGCCAATGACGCCACCATTTGTACACCGGTCAAACAAGAGGTAAACAGGGAAAAAATCAATCCGGATGCATCATAAAACAATGCACTGCCCATGGAAAAATTAAATAAAGCTCCTAAAAAAATCAGTTGCAACGCCAATAAAACACGCATCAAATCGTTTTTATGCCTCAAAACTCCCCACAAACCGAAAAACACCAAAAAAGAACTGATTGTTAAAATAACCGGAACATTTACTGTCATAGTTTTATCTTTCCTGTTTTTTTTCAGCCAACAGAGCGGACAGACCGACCATACATGATAGAATCAAAGCCGCAAAAATTAAAACACACAATCCGTAATCCACATATAAGATATCGCCCAATACAGGTAAAGAAAACACGGATGTCGCTTTTTCATCAGGCCAATGCGGTTTAAAAAACAAATAAATCGTCTGCAGGCATAACGACATAAAAAAAACGAAAGAAATCTTAGATGCCTTTTCGGGAACGGTTTCCCGCGCATAATGAAAATCAAAAACGATTAAAGCAAACATTAAAAAAACCAACATTGATGCCGCGGACATCGACAACAATGCAAAACTGACGAATTTAGCGTTCAATCCTGCTAAAATTCCGGCGACCGCGACGACGGCCTGCACCTGACAAAATGACGCATACAAAACGTGTTTTACGGTTACCGACAAAAAGGCGGCCGTCAGCACCAACAGGGCAAAGATATAAAACTCAACCGCATACATCCGCCTTTTCCTTTTTAAAACTCAACGCGTTTTGCGGACAGGCTTCAATACATACCCCGCATGAAACACATCGTTCCGCCGACAATTTAAAATCAACGGACATCACATTATTCCGTATAGCCGTTTTCACTTCTATCGCTTGCGCGGGACAAATTTTCATACACAATTTGCAGCCGACGCATTTTTCAGAATCCGCAACAGGCAAATGCCTCGAAACATGAGCGACAGACTTTATTTTCTGACACGATCCCCGTCCGATGAGATATCGCATACCGACAGACAGACTACGCAAAATATCCGTAAAAAGGACGAAATGAATTTTATTCATGTTCCTCTATCCCCCCCCTTGCATAACGTACAAAATTCCCGCCGTCGCAGTCAACCAAATCAGGGAAAGGGGCAGAAAAACCTTAAAACACATATTTATGACACGGTCTGTTTTCCAATCGGGCAAAACGTATTTCATTAATGTAAAGACGACTATCAACAGGCACGTCTTTAATAACAGCCACGCTGTAGGAGGTAAAAAATCCGCTGAAAACAAAGGCAACGTTCCGCCTAAAAACAAAATGCTCCCCAAGGCGGAAAAAAGCAGCAATAATATATTTTCACACAACCAAAACAACAGATATAAACTGCCGCCGTATTCGGCATTGATGCCGCCGGCCAGCTCCCTTTTTGATTTCGGAGCCTCAAACGGTGCTTGTCCCAACAACATGGCAACAGACAACAAATATAAAACAAACAACGGAAAATGAGGAAGGACAAACAATACACTTCTTTGCGCCCGAATAACGGAATACAAATCAGACGCACCGGCCGTCATCAAAATCGTCATGACGACAACGGCCAAAATCGATTGACAGCATACTGACTGAGCGACCATACGTATCGCTCCGAAAAAACTGAAGCGAGAAGCGCTGCTCCACCCGCCCGTAATAAACGCGTACGAACCGCAGGATGCGGCAAATAACAAATACAATAAGCTGAAATCGGGATGTTGGAAATATTCTTTATCAATCGGAAGGAAAAAGAAAAAAAACAATGAAAATACGAACGCGAATAATGGCGCCGCGACAAACAGCGTTTTTTGCGCGTTTTCCGGAACGACCGGCTGTTTTAGCAACAAAACGCAGACTCTTTGCATCAGCCGAAAAACAGATCTGGTCGGCCGCATTTCAATTCTGGCACAGAGCAATTCCTGAAATTGGCATACCAACAAACCGGCAATGGAAATAACGGCACAGTATAAAAAAACATGCAGCATCATACCGCCGATCGGAGCCAATTCTAATAAAAAGGGGCGAATTTCCGTTTTAATCAAAGATCCTAAAAAATCATTCATTTCAAAAAAGCCCTTTTTAAAACAACCGCATGTTCCGATTGACGGCAAAGTTCGTCATCAAAAAGATTGTCCGTAATAATCAACGAAGTATCGTCAAACTGTCCCGACTTTCCGAAAGGAACGTTATCCGCGGCACAAACATCGCCACGGTTATAAAAGATAACGTTTTTCCCGGCCAAAGAATCACGAATATCATCCAAATCGTCGTACGGCAACGGTGCCGTCTCCAGATATTCCGACAACGCCCGCAAAATTTTCCAATCTTCGCGCGACATGCCGAAAGGAGGCAAAACGACAGCAGTACTTTGCGCACGACCTTCAGCATTAACATATGTCGCCCGTTTTTCACAAAAGGACAGAGCTGGCAAAACGACATCGGCGTCCTGAGCTGCGGCAGAGGCATATATTCCCTGATAAACGACGAAAGCCCCGCCTGATTCCGATCGGGAAAAATTGTCTTCATTCAACAAATAAACAAAATCAAACTCTCCGTTTTTAATTTTCGGGCGCAACGGCTGCGAACAGACCAAATCCAAAGCCAAAGCCCCCGTCAAAGTCGTTTTTGCATGCAGGAAATTATAACCGTTCCAATCGTTGCGAATGACGTTATACTTCACACATATTCGATAAATCAGATCCATCACGGCGGCGGCGTCATCCCTTTGTAAAACGGACGACCCGACAATAATCATCGGTTTTTCGGCACGCTCAAGCATTGCCGCCCCTTTTCCCGTTCCTTTTAAAATATCTTCCAGAGTCCGCGGCGTATCCCCTAAAATATCATACGGCAAATCAGCGTCTTCGTTTAAACCGATAAAAGCTTTCGGCATTTGATTATTACGCAGCATCCACCCCACAGACGGAGCAATATCGCATACACGAATGCCGACACTGATCAAAGCGTCGGCCTCTTTTATTTTGGGAAAAGACGTATTAAACAAATGAGCCTGACGGCTGTTCAAATCAAAATACATCCTGCCGTCCGGTCTGGCATCAATTGCGTCGGCCCCGATCAAAGCAAATAAATCCTTCAAAGCCGACATGCTTTCACAATCGGCGTAATCCCCGATCAAGGCGGCGGCCTTTTCCGCCGCAATCGATTTTATTTTTGACGAGATCGTTACAAACGCTTCGGTCCATGAACATTCTTTCAAGCGCCCGTCAATCCGAACGTAAGGCCGATCCAAACGATTAATTCGCAATCCGTCCAAACAAAAACGAGCCTTATCGGAAATCAATCCGTCAACAGCGGCGGGCCTTACGCTGACGATTTCGGCGTGAACAGTTTCAATTTCAACAGCATTGGCGACGGCATCCGTCACGTCAATACTCTGCGTTTTAATCGTTTCCCACGGTCTGATCAAACTGTTGACGGCGGCATTTGTCAACGCGGCGGAAGGACACAAATCCGTCAATGTTCCGGATAACAAAAACGGCGAACAGGATGTCGGCGGAACATTTTGCGTTGACAGCTCGATTCCGTTTTTTTTCAAAAAAGAAATACAACGGCCGCAATGAATACACTTTTCGGACGACACATCAATCCAGTCCAACAATTTGTTTTCTTCGCCGATAACCCTTCCGGTTCTAATTTCAGGCAGAAAAGAGGCACATATTTTCTGAATATCGCAAGCGCCGGCCTTGGTGCAAACAGAACACCCCGCTGGATGGGAAGCAAACAGTTTCTCCGCCCGAGAACGAACGGCGGCAATAACTTTCGGTGTCCGCGTAAAGACCTTCATCCCCTGCTCAACCGGTGTGCGACAGGCCAAAACCGGTTTCTCTTTACCGAACACCTCGACCAGACACAAAGCGCACCATCCGTTTGTTTCCGGCACACGCGCGTCACACATATGAGGGATATCAAAACCTGCCGACAAAACAGCCTGCAAAACGGAAACGTTTTCCAAAACATCGACAGATTTGTCATTTATCCACAAATTGATCACCGGTCAATCTCCGTCGTTATGATGTTCAAAGAACTTAAAATCGCCCGCACATCGGCCAAATCATATCCGGCAGTCAGTTTATCCAACGCCTGCATCACCGGAAAACCGGCTGAACGGAAATGACAACGGAAAGGTGTTTCTTTTCCGTTTGAAATCATAAAAACGCCGAATTCCCCTAACGGAGATTCCACAGCCGTATATACTTCGCCCGAAGGTATCGGCATTCCATTACCGTATACGCTGAAACGACGACTGAGTTCCGTCAAAGAATCCGGATCATCTTGCATCATGAATTCCGGCAAAAGAATATCGCCGGCAGGCATCATTTCCAGTATTTGCCGAATAAGCGACATTGACTGATAAATTTCAAAAATTCTAAGCAAATAACGCGCGTAACAATCCCCTTGCGTTTTCAACGGAATATCAAAAGAAAGAGTATCATAAATTTCATACGGTTCGGCTATTCTTAAATCCCGATTAATACCGCATGCCCGCAGATTTACTCCGGAAAAACCGGCCGAAACAGCTTCCTGAGCCTCAATCACACCGACCCCGACGGTTCGAGACTTAAAAATCCTGTTTTCCGTCAGCAAATCTTCGATTTCGCTTAAAACGGGCGGCAACTCTTTCGTCAACCAATGAAAAATCAATTCGCCGGATTGTGGCGAAATATCATGTTTTACCCCTCCGGGACGAATAAAAACACAGAGAGGACAAGACAAACACACCTCATCTAAAATTGCATAAATCCGTTCGGACATTTTGCGCACCAACGGATAAACCACGTCGGTTCCCGTATCTGCGGCCAAGTTTGCCGTGGCACGCAAATGTGATAAAATCCGCCCTGTTTCGGCTAACATCACCCGAATAAAAGAAGCTCGCCGCGGCACACAAATCCCCATCAGATTCTCCGCAGCCAAAACAAAAGAATGCGCACAGGAAAACGGAGCAGAACGATTTAACTTATCTGTAACAACCAACCCTTGCAGCAAGTTGCGTCTCTCCAACAACTTTTCAATGCCACGGTGAGAAAAACCGACATGCGGATCAACCCGACAAACCTTTTCTCCGTCCAGCTGAACGACCAACCGGCACATCCCGATTCCGGACGCCGGTTCGGGCGCGATATTCATGAAATAACTGTCTTCAAACATCATTCCGGACTGTCTCCGCTTAAATCAACACCGAAAGAACGCGCCGCCGCTTCATCCGAACGATCAACAAAGACGAACCGTTCTTTTGCTTCATCATAAACCAGACGTTTTGCATCTTGATCCGAAAATGTTTTAAGCAACGGATAAAAGCTTGTTTCATCCTGTGTCAGCAAACGACGCAGATCAGGATGCCCTTCAAAAGAAACGCCGAACATTTCTCGGATTTCACGTTCATACCATACAGCGTTTGCGAAAACGCTTGACGCAGACGAAACAGGCACATCTTCTTCGGTTGTCAAAACCAAACGCAGTCTTCGGTTCAGCAAAGGGCTTAACAAATGATACGTCAAAGAAAAACAATCCTGACAATCAGGATAATGCGTACAGCAAACATCTGTCAGCTGAGAAAAACGACACGCCGGATCATCCCGTAAAAACCGCATTACCCGCAATAATGCCGCCCGCAAGACATATAACGTCAACATACCGGACACCACCTTGCTTTCCGGAATATCCTGTTTGGCGAAATGCAAACAAATATACTGTCCGAATTCTTCCTGCGTTTTATAAACAGAAATCACCGTTTTACCCTTCCCTGATCTTGCTTCGAATAATGCCGCGCAATTGTTCAATTCCGGCAACCATATCGGCCGCGACAGGAGGACATCCCGGCACACAAACATCAACAGGCAAAACATCCCGAGCCGATGTCACGGCGTAAGAATCGGCGAACAGTCCACCGTTAATCGCACAATTTCCGAAAGCAATAACATACTTCGGTGACGGCATTTGATCATATATACGGCGGGCGACAAATGCCGCCTTAACACTTAAAGCGCCGTTTACGACCAAAACATCGGCATGATGCGGATTAAATACGGGCTCCATACCGGCCTGACTCATTTGCGCAAAACAGGAACAACATCCGGTTGAAATCGACATTCCCGCTCCGGCCTGAGCGCACACCCAAGACGCCAAAGCGCGAAAACCGACAGCAACCACTCCGTATTTTCGCAGCCGACACAACCAGTTATCCTGCTTTATTTCCATTCCAACGCCCCTTTTTTATATTCATAGAAATAACCTGTTCCCCAAAAGGCGACAACCGACAAAGCAGTGATGATTCCCTGACCGCCGGACAAATGCAATGACAGCGCCCACGGCAACAACAACAAAAACTCGGCGTTAAACAAAACGAACAACAGCGCGATAAAAGCAAATCGAACGGGGAATCTGCTGATCACGGAAGAAAGGATATAAAAGCCGCCGGCATATCCGTCGTTTTTGACGACTTGCCTGCGCCGGCCGAACAGCTTAAAGCTTAAAAAGGCCGCAAACTTCAACGCGGCCATGCCGAGAATCAAAGCCGAAACAAAGAAGATTAAAAAATAAAAATAAGCGTGTGTTACTTTTTCCATAAAATATGGTTTACAACAAACACACCGTCAGATCAACGTCCTATAAAGTTTATTGCGGCAAAGCGGGCAAATTTTCCGGCGACAGAGGCAACTTTTTAACAAAACGAACGGGAACTTCATATTCGCGTATCAAATCTCCGCCTTCAAATTCGACGATCAGAACGGATTCCGCTTTAGCCAAAGGGGCGCGGGCATCCGGATGAATAAAATCCAACGTAATCGAAAACCCCTGCTGACGGTACAACAAAGCATGCTTTCCGCCGTCGTAAACGATTTGAGGATTATCAGGTTCGCCGGCGCGCGCACGAATCGAAATCAACAGATCACCTGCTCCGTTTTGCAGAATATCGTAAAAACCTTCTTGTTCAGGTCCTATTTGTTTTTCAGCCATATTTTCCTCTTTTGGCGTTATTTTGCCTCGTCTTCACCGGCATCCAAGGCCGCCACCATAGCAGACAGTCCTGCAGCCAATCCGGCAGCCCGATGAAGATTATCCCTTATTTTTTCCGCGGGCAACCGCAAAGCCGCCTCACGAAAATAAAATGTAATATTTTTTATTTCATCCAATGTAACGGCGATCCGTCCGGCATAGGTTTCCTTAGCAACATGTTCCAGATCCGTCTGATACACACTTTTCATAAATTGTTTTAAAGATCCCTTAATGCGAGACACATATCCGGAAACAGCCATTTGTTTTTCAACCAACGAATCAGACGTTTCATCCGGCAGAAAAGCGCACTGCACTTCCATTTGCTTTAAATAGAAAAAGATTTCGGCTATTTGTTCCGAAGACGTCACATAATTTCCAAAATTATAAATGCGAGTTTCTTCCGACATTACAGATTCCTCGGTTATCGTGACATTTGCGATTGCAGGGCTCTAAGGGTCTTCGCCACATTTTCTTCTGTTTTTTGAGGAGCCGCTCTCAAAATTTCACAACCTTTTCCGTCGGAGATCAAAGGCTGACGCGTTCTGAAAACAGACATTTCATTCGCCAGATCCCCTAACGTCGGATAAGCCTGTTCGGATACATACGCCGACATCTGACGCATATGGCGCGAAAAAGCCACGCCGCCGTAAACTTTATCCATACACCCCGCCTTATCGACGGCCAGAAAAGCACGATCCTTTGATTGTCCCTGCGCCTGATAAAGCGGCAAAGCCAAACCGTACTTCGCATTTTCGACCAATTGCTCCGGTTCGCAGTCAAACGTTTTATCCCCCTGACGCACGGTCAGAATACCGTCTTTTTCTCCGACGACAAGCAACTGACTGCCCGCCTGCAACTCGGACGAATTATCCGTCCCCGATTGTTTCGCCGTTATCGGGCGATCCAACATTAACGTATCCCCGTTTCCGATTTCAAACGGGCAATCTTCCGTTCCGTAATTTTTAACATTTGAAATCAGTTTTGCGGCGATCATTTCACGGCGCATAAACAAATTCAAATCACTCGCGGATTTTTCATCCGTTCCCATAACGACATAAGAACCGTCCGGACAATTCCGACGATACTCGATAAAATCTTGCGTTAATTGAGTATAAACGGCTTCCGTGTCCTTCTGCATTTGCAATCCGGGATCCCCTTTATCGCCCGTATCCGTATATGAAACAGCCAATTGCCCGTTTGCGGTAACCGCATACCCCGTATAACGACGATTTGCATATCCCTGCAACGCCTGCAGCGTTTTTCCTTCACGCAAATCGATTGTCCAATCCGATTCCCCTTTCGTCTTTTGGCGCAAAACAACGCGTAATTCGCACGTTTCCAAACCTAATTCGTCTTTATTCTGCAACAACTGATCAAAACCGTTTCCGGCGGTTTTCGGCGGAATTTGAAGATTATCACCCATCATAAACAAACGGATGTCCTGTTCATTCGCGGCCTGCAACAAGGAAGCCATCTGTTTCGCCCCCATCAATCCGGCTTCATCAACCACCAACACGGATCCGGCGGAAATTTTTCCGGCCTGCAAATCTTTGATCATATCGTCCAAAGACGGCGCCCCTTTAACTTCGGGCAAAACGGCTGCGACATCTTCCGCCCCGCCCATTTCGCAAAAAGATTTCATGACATTCATATCACCGACAATATCGGCCGCGGCTTTATGCGACGGGGCAGTTGCATAAAAAGCAGGAGGCTGCCCTCCCCTTTCCATGGCGTCTTTGGTCAGTGCGAACAGCAATCCCTGAGCCAAAGTCGATTTTCCGGATCCCGGCGGTCCGTTTGCGATTCGCAAATTTCCGGGCTTCAGAAAATCGTCAAAAGCCTTCATATATTCTTTCGGCATATCAAGTTTTGCGCCGTTAATAACGATGTCGGCCAAATGATCCGACATCCGATGAATATCGTTTACATCGGCGAAAGGTTGGTTGTCCGCAGGTTTAGCCTGCATTGCGACGGCGTTTTTAAAAATAGCCTGCTCCGCTTCCAACAATTCATCTGTCGTATAACGGATTTCAACCCCTTTTTGCGTTTCAAATTCACGGGAAACGGAATGTTCCATAACGGCACTGGCGGTATTGGCAACGATCATGCGCCGTGCGACTTCGCTTTGAGGCAAAGGAGTCAAATCATCACGCCCCGTACGTTGCGGCGTTAATAAAGGCAACGTGTCCGTCAATGCCGTATACAGCTGTTCCTTAAAATAGAACGCCCCGGAAACCGTTAATTCCTTCGTAATCTGAACGGCCCACTGTGCAACGGCGTCGGCATTTTCATACAACCATTGCCGAGCCTGTTTCATTTCCTGCTCTTTGTTCATGGATCCCCTTTGAACGAAAAATTTTTTTATAATTTATATCACTTTTTTAGACAGAACGGCAAGTTTTTTTTGATAAAAACACCTTTCCCCGCTCGTTTTTCGCAAACAACACGGATCAAACAAAGAAAATGAAAAAAAATAAAGACTTTTTTCATTTTTTATTTACCTTATTTTGTAAAGTATGCTATGCAACCGCGTAGACAAATTTACTACATAAGGACAATGAAAGTGACGAAAAAAACGACTAAATGTGATTTGCCCGAATTGCCGCAAGTAACGGCGGAAATGATTGCTGAAAAAATCAAGCGCCTGATGAAATACACTTTGTGCAAACAGGTAAGCGAAGCCTCCAAAGAGGATTTGTTCACGGCTTTGGCTCTGGCCGTACGCGAAATTGCCGTTGACCGTATGTATGAAACGGCAAACAGATATTCTCAGAAAAACCCGAAACGTGTTTACTATTTGTCTGTTGAATATTTATTGGGACGTTCTTTGGTAAACAATCTGGACAATCTGGGCATCCACGATTTACTGGATCAGGTTAAACTGGACAATCCGATACCTTTGCGCGACGTCATCGACTGCGAATACGACCCGGCCTTGGGCAACGGCGGTTTGGGACGTTTGGCCGCGTGTTTTATCGATTCAATGGCAACGTTGGGATTGGCCGGCTACGGTTACGGCCTGAACTATCAGTTCGGTTTATTTAAACAGGTTTTTGAAAACGGCTATCAGAAAGAATTGGCCGATTCTTGGATGGAACGTTCTTCGCCGTGGCAGATCGAACGTGCCGACCGCGCCTGCAATGTCCCCATTTACGGTCGCCTGGTTTATGAAGAAGTTAACGGCGAACGCCGTCCGCATTGGGTGGATACGGAAACGATCGTCGGTGTTCCGTACGACATGCCTATTGTCGGTTTCGGCGGCAAGACAGTCAACTATCTGCGTTTATTCTCGGCCCGTTCATCCAGCGAACTGGATATTAAAACCTTTAACGAAGGCGGATATATCAAAGCTGTTGAAAAGAAAATCAAATCCGAAACGATTTCCAAAGTGTTGTATCCTTCCGATGCCGTCGAAGCAGGAAAAGAACTGCGTTTAATCCAGCAGTATTTCTTTGTTTCCTGCGCTATCAGCGACATTATGCGCCGTTTCTTGGAAACAAACACGGATTTGCGCGATTTCCCGAAAAAAGCCGCGATCCAGTTGAACGATACGCATCCGACTTTGGCCATTCCCGAATTAATGCGCGTATTAATGGACATTCACGGATTGGATTGGGATACCGCTTGGGATATCACGGAAAAGACGATGGGTTATACAAACCATACACTGTTGCCCGAAGCACTGGAACGTTGGTCCGTCGGTTTATTGGAAAAAGTCGTGCCCCGTCATTTGGCGATCATTTACGACATTAATGACAAATTAATGAAGAAAGTATCCGCAAAATATCCGGGCGACATCGGAAAACTGTCCCGCATGTCCATTATTGAAGAAGGCGACGTTAAAAAAGTCCGCATGGGCAATTTGGCGATTGTCGGTTCTCATTCCATTAACGGCGTGGCAGCAATTCACTCCGATTTGGTCAAAAAGAATCTGGCTCCCGACTTCAATGAAATGTGGCCGGAACGTTTCAACAACAAAACAAACGGCATTACGCCGCGCCGTTGGCTGTTAAGCGCCAACCCCGAATTGGCGAATTTGATTTCCGACAAAATCGGACGCGAATGGATTACGAATTTGGACAAACTGAAGGACATCGCTCCGTTTGCCACGGATTCCGATTTTGTCCGTTCGTTCTTCCAAATTAAAAAAGCCAACAAGGAAAAACTGGCCAAGATTATTCTGAATACGACCGGCAACATCATCAACACGGATTCGTTGTTTGACGTTCAGGTAAAGCGTATTCACGAATACACACGCCAACTGTTGAACGCTTTAAACATCATCTACTGCTATTTGCAGATTACCGAAGACGGCCTTTCCTTACCGTCACCCCGTACCTTTATTTTAGGCGGGAAAGCGGCGCCGTCTTATGACTTTGCGAAATTGGTCATCAAGTTGTTCAACAACCTGTCTCAGGTGATTAACAACGACCCGCGCGTCAAAGACCAGATGAAGGTTGTCTTCATTCCCGATTACAAAGTATCGATTGCCGAACGTGTATTTCCGGCGGCAGATGTCTCCGAACAGATTTCTACGGCAGGATTTGAAGCATCCGGCACGGGCAACATGAAATTCATGTTGAACGGTGCGTTAACGGTCGGTACGTTGGACGGTGCGAACGTTGAAATCCGCGAAGAAGTCGGCGAAGAAAACTTCTATTTGTTCGGATTGACGACACCGGAAGTCAAAAAAATTCACGAAGAAGGATCGCACAAGCCTTGGGATTTATACAATTCCGACATGCGCATCCGTCGCATTATGGATGCATTGTCTTCCAACATGTTCTCGCCCGGGGAATCGGGAATTTTCAAACCGATTTTCCAGAATATCATGACGTCGGATTTCTATTTGCTGTTGGCCGATATCGGTTCGTATATCGATATACAGGCAAAAGTCGGTAAAGACTTCTTAAACAAAGCGTCTTGGGGGCAGAAAGCTATTTTAAACGTTGCACATTCGGGCAAATTTTCGTCCGACCGTACAATCGCCGAATACGCCAAAGACATCTGGGACGTCAAACCGGTTCTGTAAAAATATTAACAACGAAAAAGCCTCCAAGTCGGATCGTAGCCATGTC
>JAZNBT010000129.1:0-4191 GCA_045587165.1 Alphaproteobacteria bacterium
ATACGCTGACATTTGTGCAGATGCCGATGGTGCATTGGCCTGATTCCATGCTGACGTATGTCGCCGATGAAAAGCTGTTGTTCCCGAATGACGGTTTCGGACAGCATTATGCGTCCGACGAACTGTTTGACGATGAAAATCTGGATATCATTTTAGATGAAGCCAAGAAGTATTACGGCAACATTGTTTGGCCGTACGGGGCGCAAGTCCAAAAAGTTTTGGAAACGGCGGCGACGTTGGATATCGATATGATCGCTCCCAGCCATGGGGTGATTTGGCGCAAACACATTCCCGAAATTGTTGAAAAATACAAGCTGTGGTCTTCTTACGGCAATGTCGCGGATAAAGCCGTCGTTGTTTATGATTCCATGTGGGGATCAACGGAACGGATGGCGCGCGAAATAGCCGCCGCATGGGGTGAAAAAGGGTTGCGGGTGACGTTATGTTCATTGAAACACAGCAATGTTTCCGATGCGATTAACGATATCGTCGAAGCTAAATACGTAGCGCTTGGATCGCCGACGCTTAATTCGGGGATTTTGCCGACAATGGGGGCGTTCTTGACATACTTGAAGGGGTTGGCTCCGAAAAACAAAGTCGGATTCTGTTTCGGTTCTTACGGCTGGAAAAAAGACGCGCAAGATGAAATGCAAGCGATTTTAACGGATTTGGGTTGGGAAATGCCCGAACAGATTATGACGCTCAACTGGCGTCCGACGCCGGAAGGGTTGCAACAACTGCATGAAACGGCGGCAAGAGTTGTTAAAGAATAAAAATGAAGAAGGCTCCCTTTCGGGAGCCTTCTTTGTCAGTCAAGCTGACAAACCAACATTTTCAGATATGCGGTTTCGGGCAGTAAGGGATGCACCGGATGATCGGGGCCGGCGCCTGCTTGTAAAATGACGCGACCTGTTTTTCCCGCTTCGGTTAAACCGCGCATACATTCCGTAAAAAATTCGTTCGGTTTAACGTGGTGCGAGCATGATCCCAATGCCAGAATACCGTTCTTCTCGACCAATCCGGCCGCTAATCTTGCCACTTTTCGGTATCCGCGCAGTCCGGCGGCGATGTCTTTTTTAACTTTGGCAAAGGCGGGGGGATCACAAACGACGATGCCGAATTTTTCTTTGTCTTTGTTCATGTTTTCCAATACGTCAAAGGCGTTGTCTTTGATCCATGAGCATTTGCCGGTCAAATCGTTTTTTTCTGCGGCTTTTTGCGCCAAAGCCAAAGCGGATTCCGAACGGTCGACTCCGATGATTTCCTTGGCGTGCCCGATTCCCATATGCAGGGCAAATCCGCCGGCATAAGTGTAAAAATCAATGCATCGTTTGTTCGGAGCCAATCTGCCGACAAAAGAACGGTTTTCGCGCTGGTCGTAAAACCAGCCTGTTTTTTGGCCTTCTTTTAAATCGGCAAAAAAGTAAATGCCGTTTTCGCGTACGGATACGACATCGGGCAGGGTGCCTTTGGCGATTTCATATAAAGGATCCAACCCTTCCAAAGAACGGGCGGAGCTTTCGGCGCGTAAAACGATGCAAGACGGATGCAGGACTTCGTCCAAAGCGTCGACGATTTCCTGTTTCAAAGCATCCGTTCCCGCCGTGTTTAATTGACAGGCGACGATATCGTCAAAGCGATCAATGATTAAACCGGGCAGGCCGTCGCCTTCGGAATGAACCAATCGATAAAAAGGCGAATTAACCAGCGCGTTTCTCAGATCAACGCAACGGCGAATCTTTTTGGCAAAAAAGGTCGAGTTGATTTCCGTTTGCGGATCTGCAGACATTTTACGAAAAGAAATCAGACTGTGAGGATTAAACGAACCGACTCCGATAAACGTGTCGTTCGCGTCATACAGGCGAATCAGTGTGCCGGCGGGGATGTTTTTTGTTTCGGCGGTCATATCGATTTCGTTTGAAAAAATCCACGGACTGCCTGATTTTGCGCGTTTGGCACAACCTTGTTTTAATTTCACTGCGGGATAATTCGTGTTTTTCATAGCGTTTATGTTTAACCTCTTTTAAACTGCATAAAACGGTTTTATCACGACAGAGGCGCAAATGCCAAAAAAAGAAAAAACTTTTTCCGCAGGCGATATCCTGTTTAAACAAGGTGATCCTTGCATTTCGGTTTTTACGATTATCAGCGGCAAGGCGGAGCTGTTTTATGAAATAAACGGCAAAGCCCGCATTTTGGGGCGTAAAGGTGAAGATGATCAATTGGGCGCCAACAATGTTTTGGAGGGCAGCTATGATACTTCGGCGCGCGCGGTAACGGATTTAACGGTTTCCGTTCAGACGGCCGATGAATATATAGAACAGCTGCAACGATCGGGCGAGTTGTCGCCGACCGTCAAATCACGGACAAAAGTGTCGGCTTCATTTGATGATGACGATGCTGATGATGATTTCAGTTTCAGTTTCGGCGATGATGAAGATGATGATGAAAAGCCCGTTATAAAAAAGCCGGCCCGTTTGTCTGCCGGTCGAACGGGGCGCTCTACGGCTTTGACGCGTCGCGGCAGATCTGCCGTCGTTGATACGGATGATGAGGATGAAACAAAGCCGTCCGCAAAAAAATCGGCGGCGTTGGTTCATGTCGAAAAACCGAAACCTCTCCCCGTTATACAAAAGCCCGTCGTCCTGCCCGCGGAAATAAAACGATTTCCGATTAAGGAATGGTTGCGTGAAGGAAGTGAAGAAACAATCGCTTTCGGACCGGTTGTTTTGTTGGCTTCCATCGCCGACGACGAAAATGATGCCGTGCGCGACGAGTTGTACCGGACTTTGCGTCAGGTACCGAATTTGCAGGTTAAGGTTATTGATAAATCTATTACCGATTCCAGCGCTCAGCGTGGTGCAATGCAGATGCGCACTTGGTTGGAACAGCATAATGCGGATGTCGGTTTGTATGCGGGGCTGGACAATGCCGGCCGCATTTTGGAATTTCATACGGTACGTCCGACTCAACCCGATGAAACGCAAATTTTTTCAGCCGGATCGCGTTTTTTTCTGCCCGTACAAATGAGTGATGAACAAAAAACGCTGTTAAAAATTTTTACGATTTGCGCTATGACCCCGACACGATTGGAACATGAACAGCTGCTTCGGTTGTTTTTACCGTCTTTGCTGAATGAAGTGGTCGCGTATGCTTCAAAACCGATGGTCGGATTGGCAGAAGAAGAACAGGCGGTGAATTTAACGGCCTTTGCCAATGTATTGTCTTGGGTCAGTTTGATTTCCATCGGTGAAAATCGGCAAAGTCAGGCCGCCGCGATTTATAAACAGGCCTTGCAGCTGTTGCCGTCCTATGCGCCGGAATATGTCTTTGTCAATAGGCAGGTCGGTTTGCTTCATCAAATGGAAGGCGAACGTCAGGACAGTATTGAAGCCTATAAGGTGGCCGAAGAAACCTTTAGAAAAGGATTAGAGGCCGTATCGGAAAAATACCAACCGGAAGCATTCGGCGATTTGAATTTGCGGATCGGAAATGTGCGTCAAAAAATCGCGTTGCAAACAGGAACGGGTGAAGATTTCGCTGCTGCGATGTCGGCTTATCGTGACGCTTTAAAAACGTTGAAGCCGGGGTTGCATACGGAACGTTGGGCCGATACGATCAACGGATTGGCACGAACAATGCAGTTGTTTTCTTCTTACAGCACGAAAACGACTTTGCTAAAAAAATCCGTTGAGCTGTACGAAAAAGAATTAACCGTTTTAGACAGGGAAGCGCAGCCTTTGCTGTGGGGCAGAGCTTGCAACAATCTGGCTTCGGCTTTGTTTTTGTTGGCCGACAGAGAAGGCGGAAACCCAGATCTGCTTCGTCGGGCGGGTGAGGTCTTTTCCGATGCTTTGCAAGTTTATGATAAGGTTGGCGCCCGTCAGATGGCCTTGGTCGCGGACAGCAATCTGAAACGCGCCGAAAGGGTTTTGGCGCAAACGGAAAAGGAATTGGAAAAGAACAAAAACTGGTTGGACGATATCTTAAACGATGAAGATGTCGATTCGAAAAAAACAGATCGGAATGATTCGTTTGTTAGTGATGACGAACCTTTGGTTTTTGAACGTATTGCCGTGTTTGAAGAATTAGATGACGAATAAAAAATCCAACCAACCGAGCCGTAATAAATACAGAACGGTTAATACGCCCAAAAACAGCGATGTGCCGTAGGGGCCTTCTTTTTTTCTG
>JAZNBT010000130.1:0-4027 GCA_045587165.1 Alphaproteobacteria bacterium
CTTGGCTCACAGAACGACATGGCTACGATCCGACTTCGCCTCCATCGGAATTATCGGCGGAGCGGACGGTCCGACGGCGATTTTCTTAACCGGTCGTTTGGCGCCCGAATTAATGGGGGCGATTGTTGTCGCCGCTTATTCCTATATGGCATTGGTGCCGATTATTCAGCCGCCGATTATGCGTGCTTTGACATCGGTTGACGAACGCAAGATCAGAATGAAACAGTTACGCGAAGTTTCCCGCAAGGAAAAACTGATTTTTGTTTTCTTGGTCGTTTTGTTGTGTGTCGCATTTGTTCCGTCCGCCGCTCCGTTGATGGGTATGCTGATGTTCGGCAATTTGTTGAGGGAAAGCAAAGTTGTCGATCGTTTGGCTAAGACCGCCGCAAATGATTTGTGCAATATCGTTACCATTTTCATCGGGTTGACCGTCGGTTCAAAACTGTCCGCAGATAAATTTTTAGCGACGGAAACTTTGGGGATTTTGGTTTTGGGACTGATTGCTTTTTCGATCGCTACCGTTGCGGGCGTCTTAATGGCGAAACTGATGAACTGCTTTAGCAAAGAAAAACTTAATCCGTTGATCGGGGCGGCCGGCGTGTCCGCCGTGCCGATGGCCGCGCGAGTCGCCGATAAAGTGGCCAAAGAAGTCGATCCGACGAACTTTATTTTGATGCACGCCATGGGGCCGAACGTTTCGGGCGTCATCGGGTCGGCGGTTGCTGCCGGTATTTTGCTGGTGATGTGCAGCTGATGACGGAAAAGACTGTTTTAAAGGAAAAGGGAACGGAAATCGTCGGGACGGGACAATCCCGCGCGATAGCTCTTTTCCTTTTGAAACAGTATGAGGAAGCGGCGGCGGTTTATGATGAGTTGCTTCATCAAGATCCGGATAATATGACGTTTTGGACGAACAGAATAATTTGTGTTTTGCATTTTTCAGCTCCGGATGCTTCTTTTTTTAATGACATGTTGGAGCGCGTCAATCGTTTGCCGGCGCAAGGCTATTTATGTCTGGCCGATCTCTTATTTCAGTTCGGGCGTTATACGGAGGCGTTGGTTTTTATCAATAAGACTTTGGAAGTTGATCCCGATAATGTTGACGCATGCCTGTTAAAAGCCGATGTCTTGGATGTTTTAAATCGTCCGGATGAATTGTATCAATTTATTTGTTCTTTCTACCCCCGTTTGAAACGGGACGAGCGTGTCTTATGTTATTCGGCATATTATGCGGCGTTGTTTTGGAATATGGCGCAATCCGGTTATTTTTTAAAGAAGGCTTTGAAAATAAACAAATTTTTTGTTTTGCAGAATAATTTCTTTTACAGCGCTCTCGCGGCTAAAAATCAGGAAAAAGATATTATCTCTTTCGGCGCTCAGGCATTGGATGTCAGGAATGATAATCCGGCGGTTTGGTTGGCATTGGGGAATGCGTACACTTTTTTAGGAAAAAATAAAGATGCAGCCTCCGCTTATGAGGCTTTGGCGTGTTTAACGGAAGTACCCGATGATGTAAAACTGAATTGGGCGAAGGTTTTAATTGAAGAAAAGAAATTTGAGCAGGCTTTCGATCTGTTAAATCAGATTGATGATTTTTCGGATTCCTTATTTTTGTTAATGCGCGATGTCTTGTTAGAAATGCGTCAAACAGGTCTGATGAAAGAAGCTCGGGAAAAGGCCGTTTTCTGGCGTGCCGTGCAAGGTCAAAATCCGGATGTGAATTATTTGTGTTCGGTTTTTTCGGGAGAAAAAACGAATGAAGATGCGCCGCTGTCTTTTGTTAAACTGATTAATGAAACGTATGCCGTTGAACAAGCCCGACGGGCGGCCGATTGCGAAAGATATTTGGGGCCGGATATTTTGGATCAAATTGTTCAAGCGCTTAGACTGCCGATCGGTCGTTCAATGGATATACTGGATGTCGGCTGCGGATCGGGAGCCGCTTCCGCCGTTTTAACGGATTATAGCCTTCCCAAAGGATCGCTGACGGGGGTTGATATTTCCAGTGTCGCATTGGATTTGGCGATGAACAGGCAGGTATACGATCAATTGGAGGAATCCGATTTGATTTCTTTTTGTTCCGATACGGCCGAAAAGTATGATTTGGTCGTCGGATTGGATTCTTTATATTATTTCGGTGACTTGACACCTGTTTTTACAGCGATTGAAAAAGTTTTAAAACCGAAAGGATACTTTATCTTTACTGTTCGTGTCGGAGATAATGATCGGGATTTTGATGCCGATATCTACGGTCAGATCAGGCATCGTTCCGGATTCGTTTCAAGTTGTATAAAAGCCGCCGGATTTGACGAAAGATATCAGGAGGAAGAGCTTCTGTATAAAAACAAAGGAACAGAAGGAATTCGTTGTGATGTTTTTGCGGTACAGAAAAAAGCATAAATGACCTCTGAAGATTTAGTATCCGAAATTAACAGAAAGAACGAACAAGCCTCTTATCAAGAGGCATTGGATATTGCTGTGCCGGCATTGAAAAATAATGAATCGAATTATGCGCTTTGGATCGCCGCCGGTAATGCGTATTACGGTTTGAAATGTTTTGATGCCGCCGAACAAGCTTATTTAAAAGCGGCGGATCTTTGTCCTCAGGATGTGATCGCATTGTCAAATCTGGCGGGCGTTTATTTTGAGACCAATCGTTTTGATGACGGTTTGTCGGTTTGCGATCAGGCTTTGCTGCGAAATCCGGATTATTTAAACGTGCATGTTCATCGCGGGAATATGTTGTCTTCTTTAAATAGGTACGCTGAAGCGGTAGAGTCGTATTTTAACGCATTAAAAACGGATTCTGACGATACGTTAGTGTTGTTTAATTTGGCGTATGCCTTATTGATGACGGAACAATATGATAAAGCCGGTGAAATTTACCGGCGGCTTTTGACGTTGACGCCCGAAGATCCGGAGTATTTATTCGCATACGCTTCTTTTTTGGAAAAAACGGACGATCTTGAAGCTGCGGCGGAAATCTATTTTAAGCTGTTAAAAATCGAAGACACGCCGACAAGTCATATTACGCTGGGAGGTTGCTTGTATAACCTGCTTTTACAGGATAAAACAGAGATCGTTTGGCGGTTGACGGACACATGGCTGACAATGTTTCCGGAAAATCCGGTGGCAGTGCATATGTTGGAAACGTTGAAAAACTCATCGGAAACGACAAGGGCTTCCGCCGAATATGTTCAGGAATTATTTGATGCTTTTGCCGATTCTTTTGACTCTGTTTTAGCCGGATTATCTTATCAGGCACCGACGCTGATCGCGAAAAAAGTGTCGGAATTGGAATTTATCGCGCCGCCCGCGATTTTGGATTTGGGGTGCGGGACGGGACTGTGCGCTCAAGCGTTGAAAGAAAGGGATGTTGTTTTTTCGGGTTTAACAGGGGTTGATTTGTCGGCAGCCATGTTGGAAAAGGCTCGTCAAAGAAACCTTTATGCCCAACTGATCCGGCAGGATATTTTGACATTTTTGCCGGAAAATAAAGAAACGTTTGATTTAATCGTTTCCGCGGATGTTTTTACATATTTGGGAGACTTGTCCGGATTGTTTTGCGGTATCGCCGTTGCTTTAAAATCAAAAGGCCTTGCGATTTTCACCGTCAGCGAAAACACGGATAATCCGGATGTTTATGCTTTGGAGCCTTCCGGTCGTTTTATGCACGGCAAAGAATATGTTAAAAACGAATTGCAAAAAAACGGATTGAATGTGTCGGAAATGTCGTCTGTCGAACTGCGTCAGGAATTGGGTAAACCGGTTTTAGGACTGCTGATTGTCGCCGTTAAGATATAAAAACTTGCTATTTGCCGCATTTCTTTTTAATAATTGTTTCCAATGTTGACTTTTTATTCAGGAAAAAAACAGATGACAGAAGAAGTTGTTGAAAATGTAAAGCCCCGCTTTTTTTCAAAAGCGTGGTTTGAAAAGATTTTAAATAATGAAGCGACCAGCGGACTGGTTATGATTTTTGCCATGATTGCGGCCATCGTGTGCGCCAATACGGCTGCGCGTGAAC
>JAZNBT010000131.1:0-8542 GCA_045587165.1 Alphaproteobacteria bacterium
TTTACCACTCCTTGGCTCACAGAACGACATGGCTACGATCCGACTTCGTTGTTCAACTACTGATCGAAAAAGGCGCGGACGTCAACGCAAATGACGATGGCGGCTGGACGGCGCTGATGTGGGCGGCGGAAAACGGGCATCTTGACGTTGTTCAACTACTGATCGAAAAAGGCGCGGACGTCAACGCAAATGACGATGGCGGCTGGACGGCTCTAGATGTCGCAGAAGCAAACGGTCACACCGACATCGTCGCATTGTTGGAAATGGCGATGACATAAAAGCCTCCTTCACTGTCATGTGATGCATGAACACGATTCTCATAAATCCAAGCCATCTCATCATTCGGCGTATTCAAACGAAACGTATAATGACGGTTACAAAGCCGGCTACGAAGACAGTCTGTCCGATTATGAAATTGATGTCGATGAAAGCACAGAATTTGGATAAGACTTTGCAGAAGGATTTGATGATGATAGATGGTAAATAACGGTCTTTATCCGGCAATCTCGTTTCAGGCATAAAGAAAAGGCGCGTTCGTTCGGACACGCCTTTATCTGTCTTTGAACTGATTTTAGTTCAACGCGTCTTTCAAACCTTTACCGGCTTTGAACTTCGGCTGTTTGGAAGCCGGAATTTTGATCTTGGCACCGGTACGCGGATTGCGGCCTTCCGTCGCTTTGCGTTCGGAAACGCTGAATGTACCGAAACCGACCAAGCGAACTTCATCGCCGTGTCGCCGTATTTATCTTCCTTTGCGTTAACATCAGCTCCCTTGTCAATCAGTAACTTGACAATTTCAAAATGACCATTGCTGGCGGCAACATGCAATACCGTAAGATTTTCTATAATATCAAAAATTTTAGCATTGATATCAACTCCTGCAGCTATCAAAGTAAGAATACTTCTTTATTGTTAACGGCAAGCATCAACGGCGTTTCTCCGTTTTTATTTTTTTTGTTAACGTCTAAACCGGATTTTATATATGATTTAACTTGATTTTCCGTTGTTGATGCCCAATTCATATCTTCTTTTTTAGAACACGAGACATTAAAAACAGCTAATAAAAGAAGAAAAAATGCTTTTATCATCAAAAAACATATCTGATAAAATGAAAAACAAAAAAACAGCAGAAGCTCTTAAAGTTTATCTATCATTTCGCGCCAGTTTTCCGGCTTAATCACTTTGACGTATTTTCCCCAAGTGTAAAGATGCCAATCCATTTCCTTCAGTCCGCCGGCGCGGAACTTCACGGTTAACGTACCGTCTTTGTTGCGGATGGTCTCTTGTTTCGGGTGAAAAATGAATTCAGCGGCTTCGTCCGCCACTTCAGCGTTGAAAAGCCATTCGACGTCGATCGGGTCTTCGTGAAAAGCGCCGAAAGATTCCGCCGCATATTCTTGCAAACTGAAATCAGGGTCGAAAGTAAAGCTTTCCGGTAAGATTTTAACGGATATGATATTGTTTAAAATAAAACTGCGGGTTATCCCGTCGTAATTTTCTCCGGAGTAACGGGCGATAAGATAGTGTTTACGCTCTCCGTATAAAAAACCGTAAGGCTCTAATATTTTTTCAGATTTTTTTCCGTTTCTTCTGCCGAAGTATTCGATTTGAATTTTATGACAGCACAAAATGGCATCGCGAATAACCGAAATATGTTCGGTATTGATTTTTAGCTTCGGTCCCGGACGGCAGACGAAATCTTCCGCCATCATCAACGCATCGGCGTCGGTGTCAAGGCGTCTTAAAACATCGGGGTTGATGTTGGCTTTGATTTTAAAGGTTAAACGCTCCAATGTTTCGGTCTTATCCGCCATATTGTTCTTTTCCAAAAGCGTTTTCAGCGTTTCCAGTAAAGCGACTTCCTCTGCCGAAAATTGAATAAAATCGCGCAAAGAGCCCTGCGGAATGTACCAACGCTTGATTTTGCCATCCATTATTTCCTGAGTCTGCAAGAATCTGTCCCTGATCGTATCGCGCATCCGTTCCGCTGTGCGGCGCGATACATTGAATCTGTCGATAATATCGTTTAACGAAACTCCTCCTCGGCCATCTTGCATCATTGCCACCAGATCCAACAGATCATCCGTTTTTTTATACGCCATTTTACATGCTCCTTAATTTTTTACATCATAATTATACGACAAAAATTGTCGTATCGAAAACGCTTTTGACGTCTTTTTTCGGGAAAGCTTAAGTAAGCTTTCCGGTCTAAAATCCCATCTTGAATTTCGGCGGGGCTTTGAGCGTCTGTTCACTCATCAGCATTTTCAGCAGTTCCTTTTTGTCGTTCAAAACGCCTAAGATAGTCGCCTTTTTATGCACCAGTGCGAAATCCGCAGGCGTCAGGTTTTTCGCATCCGGCAAGGAAACGTTTTTGAATCCGAAAAACGTATCAAAAGCTTTGGATCGCTGCTCCGGCGTCATAAAATCATATTTGACCTTGAATGTAAATCGGCGCAGGGAGGCCTGATCCAGTCGGTTGATCAGGTTTGTCGTGCAGATAAACGGATGCTCAGCACTTTCCATTTGCGTCAGCATTTCGTTAACCAGTGTCGTTTCCCATGATTTTGAGGCGATTCTTCTGTCCTGTAATAAACTGTCCGCTTCGTCAAAGATCAAAACGGCGCCTTTCGTAGCGGCTTCGTCGAAAGATTTACGGATGTTTTTTTCCGTTTCGCCCACCCACATACTAAATAAATCCGAACATCTTTTTTTGATTGCCGGTCTGCCGATCTTTTCCGCCAACCAAAGTGCATAGGCGGATTTGCCCGTTCCCGGTGCGCCGTACAGGCATAAAGAAAACGTTTCCAAATTCAAATCGGCAATACGTTCTGCGAGTTTTTCCATTTCCGTGTCCGTATTCAGCAAAGCCGGATTAAACGGGATTTTCGGTTTTGAATCGACTTTTTTCTTTTTTGTGCCGGTGCAAAGTTCGCGCATATTATCCAAAGAAGACTTGACCGTTTTGATTCCGCCGCCGATTAAGCGTTCATTTCTGACGGCGTTTGCCATAAAAGACGGAGGAACGGCATATTCGGCACAGAGTTCTTTTGCGATCTTCTCACCGGATGGCAGTTTGTTTTTACGCAAAGCCTTTTGCCAGATGCGGACGGAATGCTTTTTGTCGGGCAGTTCGAAATGTATCGAGTAAGAAAATCGGCGAAGGAAAGCCGAATCCATATCGAACGTTCTGTTCGTCGTCCAAATAATCGGCGTTTCATTTTTTTCCAACAAAGCGTTCAGACCGCTTTTCGTCATATCATTTCTGCCGCAACCGTAAAAAACGTCTTCCGCTTCGTCCAACAGCAAACAAACACCGTTTTGTCTGGCGGCGATATTTTGAGCGAACATCAGCGCGGACGTGCGGAAAGAGGCATCATCTTTGCGGCCGTTTTCCGTAATGGAAAACAAGGTGACGCCTGCTTGTCGGGCCAGAGTACGGGCAAATTCGGACTTACCCGTTCCAGGAACGCCGTAGAGTAAAATGTTGATGCCTTTTTCCTTACGTTCGACGGCGGCTTTCAATAAAGCGCTCAGCTCATCGCGCTTTTCGATATAATCGAAGTCATCCCATTTTAACGAAGCGGTTTGTTTGCATCCCAGAAAAATTCTTTGAAACTGTTTGAACGTTTTCGGGCACGAGATCAGCAGCTTTTTGGTGAAACAGCTTAAACACGAATAGCTGTTGTCACCATAGTTGGTCAGACCGAGGTCGTTTATTTTGCGTTTCGCCTGTTGTAAAACGTTTAAGGAAAATTTGTTTGATATAAACCGGTGACTGCATTTCTCACCTTTTGCAAAGCCGCGTGCGTCGGAAGCGTTGTCGATGAAATTTTTAATGTCATGATTCATGTAATAACGCGCGTAGAGCCCCAGATATTCTTTTTCGCACGGAGTTAATTCCGTTGCTTTAGCGATAAATCGCAGTGTTTTTTCGCAGTCGGACGGCTGCAGTTTTCTTTTTACGTATTTTTCATGCAGGTGACGGGCGGTATTTTTTAAAAAAGTTTGAAGCTGGTTGATATATTCGGCCTCGGAAGTTTCTTCATCATCGTGGAAACGAAGGGTTCTGCCTCTTCCGATCCTGATAAATTCAATACCGAAAATTTCACAGCCGTACTCTTCGAACCATTCATACAGAACTCTGATTTCCTTTTTACGATTTGCGGACATAATCGCATTGTACACATATTCCGCAAAAGTGCTTTTTTCAAAATCAATATCGCTCATTTTTGTGTCCTTTTGCATTTTCTCTTTTATATGTAACGCATAGATACGACATTTTTTGTCATATAAAATTGTTTTGTCCGAAAATGCGAGACGTAATAAAGATGGATGGTGAAGCCGTCTGCGGCGTCTCGTATCTGTCGGCTAGGCGGTTGTTTTTCAAAGCAAGGGGTAAAAAATTACCTCCGTTATTGAAAAAAATGAGCTAAATAATTTTGTCAATTATATAGGTGTTTATAAGTTTAGTGCATACTATAGTGTGCACTAAAAGAAATGGTCCGCCTATAAAAGCAATAGCGGAATATAAAATTAAATTTTTCATGTCTTTCTCCTTTTTACTGGTAGCGGCATTCGTTCCGTCATTTCCTTTTTTTATTTATACTGCTTTCATGTGACAGATTCTGACGTATCGCGGTGGTACTTATAAAAGAGTGGTTTGAACGGGAGAACTTTTATGAAACGAGAAGTTGTTTTGGAAACTAGATCGACGGAATTGTCTTCTGAAAACGGGGATAAAACAGTGTCTGTCAAAGCCGTTGAGCTGATTTGTCCCGATAAAGACAGCGTCTCGATAAATTTATGTTACCTCGTTTACAAGGGTTAACATTTGAAAGGGAGAATAAAAATGAAGAAATTATCGATGTTTTGCGGTTTATCCTTGGCTGTTGTTTCATTGAGCGGATGCGTTTCCGACTTGATTGATCAAGACGGCGTTGCCGCCCGTTTCGGCGGAAAAGAGGAAGTCGTCATAGCACGGAGCGGAAATTTAAAGGAAACGCCCGAATGGGTGGCTACCGATGATATCGGATATTCCTGTTCATTTGCCAAAGACGGTTCCATACAGAAAAAAAAGGTTGCCTCCGGTGAACGTTTTTATTGTGTGCGTTCCGAAGCTGTTCGGCCTGCGACTAAAGATTTAAACAGGAATACGTTGAAAAACAAAGCACGCGCGGACGGTAAAGGAGTTTTGGCAAATACCGTATCGACAAAAGTAAAAGCCATATTTGAAGGCGCGGATGAAAGTGACATAGATCAAAGCACGGCGGCGGCTATTATTTCTGCTGTAGCGGAAAGCGAATTCAGCGGACTGAAAGTGGCTAAAGAATATTGGGAAAAGAAAACATCAATCTCCGAGGACGGAACGGGAATAAACATGAATTATTATGTTTTGTCTTATATCAGTGAAAAAGATCTCAGGACGGCGATTGATGCTGTTTTAAACAAGAATAAAAAATCCGTCTCTCAGCGAACTCAAAAGCTGATGTACGATGCGACGGACAGTCTTTTGAGCGATGAGTAGTCTGAACGTATAAAAGGGCTGAAACAATGTTTTTCCGAATGTTCTTTATCGTTTTTTTATGGGGATGCGCCGCTTGCGCCGAAGATTGCGTTAAGCCGGCCGACAACAAACGTTCCGTTTATTTTATGGGAACGGGATTTGGAATATCCGAAGAAGTCGCCCGTAAAAAAGCGGATGAAGACGCTGTAAATCAAGCGCATCAAATATTCGGAATCATTGTTTCCAGCCGATTTTCTTCATATGAAACGTCGAATACGGATAAATCCGTTGACGTTTCGGAACAGGAAGTGCGTTCTTTGAACGATGTGCGGTTGAAAAATTTTTCAAAACTGTGCGAACAGCCCGTTCATTGTCGAAAAAAACAATGCAGAGCGAAAGTGGTTTACCGGTATTCCAGAAAAGAATACGAAATTGAAAAAAAACGATTGAAAGAAAACGAAGCAGCTTCCAAACAAAAAAAACGGCAAACCGTGACATTCGGGAAAAAAACCGAAATATCGAAACGCTTTTCTTTTGTATTTAACGATACAAAAAACGGATTACCCCTGTCTGAAATTAAAGACGTCGATTTTAAGTTAAACGGAAAAAAATACGCCATTGCGCCCATAACGCATTTTCATTTGGAGCCGAACGAATATGACGTCGAAATAGATCATCCGCGCTATGACGCCGTTTATAACGAAACAATCACCATAACACCCGACTCCCCAAAAATGGATAACATGGTGATAAAATGGAAAAAAGCGTCCGCTTGCATTAAGGTGTCCAGCAATCCCGGCGGTGCCGTTTTATATATAGACGGTATAAAGATAAAGAAAACTCCCTTGTGGAAATGCCGTCCCGTTGTTCCCGGAAAGCACACGTTAAAATTAAAACATCCGGATTACGCGGATTACAACACGGATTTTGAAATTCAAAAAGGAGAAAAAAAATCACTAGATTATGATTTATCATATACAAGCGCTTTTTTAAGCTTACGCGTTTTTCCTAAAGACGCTTATGTTTATTTGGACGGTAAAAGGTTGAAAAAAAAAGCGCCGTTTAAAAAATATCCGATTACACCCGATCAAATTAAAACAAAAAAAACACATACATTTACCGTTGCCAAAGAAGGGTATAAGGACGCCGTTTTCAAGTTGGATTTAAAACTTAACGGAAAATATGATAAAGAAATTCATTTAAAGCCGTTTCAAAAAAGTAAAGACGGTATATTAAAGCCGGAAAATGATTTTGTTTTTATTCCTCCATCGACAAACAAAAAAGCGGCGTTTCTTATCAAAACTTTGGATTCTTCCGTTTCTTATAACAGAGAGACAAAAAAGATGTGGGCGGTCGTTCGCATCAATCCTTTTAAATATAAGGCTTTGGCGGATAAATGGGAAAAAAAAGCAACGGATGTCGTTTCCTTTCCCATGCAATGCGGGTTAAACAAAAAGGGCTGTAAAATCGATACGGAAGATTTGAAAATAATATATTACGAAACGTTCGTTTATGCTCGCGCGTTATCGTTTGATTACGGTTTTTTTAAAGATTCCGCTTCTTTTTTGAGAATGGAAAATACGAATTTAAATCTACGAAATAAAAAGGGAATTTTTCTTTCCGACAATTATTACCTGATCGTTCGTACGGGAAACAAATGCGTCCAAAAGTTTGATTTTTCCGTTAATTATATGCAAAACGCCAAAGGCCGGTCGATTTTAAATTTCTCGCTCTCGCATCCGAAAA
This sequence comes from Alphaproteobacteria bacterium, assembly GCA_045587165.1. GTDB lineage: Bacteria > Pseudomonadota > Alphaproteobacteria > CAAGCB01 > CAG-977 > UBA11549. The sequence continues at coordinate 7,253 of JAZNBT010000131.1, forward strand.
ATAAAACGGAAGGTAAAGAGAACCTGTTTTTCGCCGTAACGAAATGTTCTTACGCTCCCCCGATAAATTTAAAACTCGGAAGAAATGTCTAGGAGGTGCCGATGTCTTTATTTTTAACATTAGTTTCCTGCCTGATGCTCGCCGGATGCAATTCAATGAAGGACATGCCGAATACGCAAAAAGTTCTGATTGTTTCAAATGTCGAGGCTTATGTTATCGTTGACGGGGAAGAAAAAGGGAAAACGCCGATTGAAATCACTTTACGGCGCGCATTATCGACAACGGTGGAACTAAAACCTGCCGCAAGCGTGCGGTGTAAAGCGCAAAAACTTGATTTAAACAGACGGGTTAACCGCCGTTTGTATTTAACGAGCAATACGACGGATTTTGCTTACGGTCTTTCATCGAATATTTCGTCTCTTTCGTATCCGTTTTTTGCGGATTTGTACTATACGACGGACGGTCGATGGTTGGAGTTTGCGCCCGGAGAATATTATGCCGATCTGAAATGTACGGATTCCAACCCCGATGAAAAGGATTTTAAACTGCATCGGCTGGCATTAAAAAGCTTTCCCATGATTGTTGGCAATTATCCTGAATATATTACGGCGGTAGCCAAACTGAGCGGCTTGCCCGAAGAAAAAATAATTCATTTGGCTCAACAGAATCTGTCTCCTTTTGCGTTTGTTCATGCACTGGACGACACTTTAAAGAAAGGAGTGAAATAAATGGATATTTTGCACCTTTGGTTTATTTTACAATACATCTTTGTATGGGCCGTCGGCATTATAAGCGTTATAGGACTTCTTCTCTATGAAGATAATGAAGGTGGAACATACGGCGTTAAGCTGATCTTCCTTGTAATTTTTATTGTTTGCTGTCATTTTGACGGCCCTAGCGAATGCGAATGGCATCCGGAATATAAGTATTGCATGAAAAACGCCGCTTTGTACGGAGATTTCGGAGATGTTTATCGAGGTCTTAAACTTGATGGCGATCCTTATCTTAAGATTAAAGGAAAATCATTGTTGGAATGGGCGGTGGATAAAAACCATAAAAAAGCCGCTAAATTTCTGATAAAAAAAGGACTTCCGATTAAAGCGAATATGTATCTTGTCGCGGATGATTTTTCTCAATCCTTTTTTGAAAAGATATTTAACACATCTCTATTGAATATCTTATTAAACTCTAAAGAAAACATGGATGTCGCTTTAATTTATGCGACACGAAAAGATCGAAAAAACTTAGTCGACAAATTGCTGCAAAACGGAGCAAAAATCAATTACCAAG
>JAZNBT010000132.1:0-24775 GCA_045587165.1 Alphaproteobacteria bacterium
CGTAAAAAAGAAAAGACGGATTCCGTAAAAACGGAAAAAAATACTAAAAAGGCCGTCGTCGCCGCCGCGATCAAACAAAAAAGCCGTTAATTATTATCCGTTCTATTTATTTATTGCCAACCAATGTTGCTGGGCAGCCAGTAAAGGATAGGACGTTCCGCCGTTTTGCAGTGCGCGGACGGTTAAGGAATACGCTTCATCATATTGTTTTTTCGCAATGGCTACAGAAGCTTCCGCTGCCAAACCTTCCCATCGACCGGCTGTTTTTTGTTTTAAAGCTTCTGCCAACGGTTCGGCTATATCGACCAATTCTGCGGCTGCCAGAACGCGAATTAAACGGTAATGATTGATCGGTAAAATAAAAAAATCATCCTGACCGAATTTTGTGGATAAGGCGTCAATTAAGCGGACGGCTTGTTCATGCTGTTTTTTCTCCGACAACATTTCAGAGGCCAACATAAACGTTTCCGCAGCCGAAAAATCGGAGTGCCGTTCTTTTATCTCGTTTAACAGGGCGGGGGCTTTTTCATCGCCTGTCGCAGTTAAACAGGCGGTCAGATATGCGCCGACTTGAACATCTGATTTTCCGGATCCGTCGTATGCTTTTTGAAAAAAAACGGAGGCTTGACTGGCATCGCCGGATAACAGCAAACATAACCCCGCTTGGGCCGAGGCGATCAGACAACCCGGATCAATGAGCAAACATTCTTTTAAAACTTCTATTGTTTCAGCCAATTTGAAGTGACGTTTTAATAAGCGAGCCTGATTCAGCTTTTCGGTCAATTGTTCGTTCATGATTAATCCTCCAGCTTCGTGCGTAGAAATTTCATAAAAACTTTTTCTTCGTAAGGGGTGTCTAGGTTGTCTAATGCGTCGTCGATGGCTTTGTTGATTTCACGTTCGGTCGCGTTGTCGTATAACATTTTTAATCTGTTGACCAAAATTTCGCGCTGAACTTCCGTTTCGGGGGAAAATGTTTCATTTGTTGTTGTTTGTTTTTGTTTTTCTTTGACGATTTGCCGAGCTTCATCCAACCAAGACATTTTTTTCTCCTTAAGGGGTTAATTCCATTCCGGTATAATAACATTGCCGCGTATCAATGCCGCGTGCGTAAATTTCGTTCAGGGCCGCTTCTCGGATATGATCGTGGCGCCAGTTTTTCGTTCCCTGACACAAATCTTTTAAAGGAGCCGTTTTAGCCCATTCTCTGGCTTCAACGGGTAAAGCGTATGCCTTTTCGTAAAAAGGTCTCGACTTGTTCCCGAATGGGCAGATACAGCCGGAAAGAACTGCGGGAATTAAATAAAAGCAGATTTTTTTCATGCGGATATTCCAAAAGGTTGTACGACACGGTCCAAAACGCCCTGCATTGCGGATATCGCCATGCCGAAGTTCGTAACGGGTACGCCGTTGCGGACGCATTCGTTTAAACGGCGCAAAGTTTCCAGACGCGACAGCATGCATCCGCCGCAATGAATGACCAGATCAAACCGGTTGATGTCCGTCGGAAAATCGTTGCCCGCGGACCATTCAAAACGAATATTTTTATTTAATGCTTTTTTGATTAAAGCAGGCATTTTAACGCGCGCAATATCATCGTCCTGAGCATGATGGGAACATGCTTCGGCGATCAAAACGTTGCTGTCGTCGGACAGATTTTGTAATTTTTTTGCGCCGTTGAACAGTAATTTCAAGTCGCCTTTGTATCTGGCGAACAGGGTCGAAAAGGTGGTTAGTGCGATTTCCTGCGGCACGGTCGCGGCAACCGGTTTGACTGCTTGGGAATCCGTGATGACCAGAGCCGGCGGCGTTTTTAAATCGGATAAAATTTTTAAGACGCCTTGTTCGTTTTGAACGACATAAGCAAATGCGTGCGCATCCAGAATATCGCGAATAACCTGTACCTGCGGCAGGATTAAACGTCCTTTCGGCGCCGAAGCGTCAATCGGCGCGACGCAGACGACCGTTTGGTTTTCTTTGATTAAATCGCGAACCAGATCCGGCGCCGTGTGAAAATAGGAGGGAGTTATTTGTTTGATTAACAGTTTCAGATCTTCAATTCTTTGACCGTTTTGCGCGCTGACGCTCATTGACGGGTAAAGCGTTTTTTCCGGACAGGAAGGGGATGCTTTGTCGTTTTTGTTAAAAACAAGAATAAAAGGGATGTCCAATTCCTTGAATGTTTTTATTAATTTTTGTTCGTGTTGTCCGATTCCGTTTTCATCAGTCACCAATAAAGCGATATCGACTTTGTTGATGATCTTTTGTGTCGCGGCGATTCTTAAATTGCCGATGTCGCCGATATCGTCAATGCCGGCCGTGTCGAAAAAAGTTACCGGTCCGACGGGAATAAGCTCGTAAATCTTTGAAACCGCATCTGTTGTCGTTCCCGCCGTTTCCGATACGATAGAAACCTGTTGGCCGCACAAAGCGTTCAATAAGGAGGATTTTCCGACATTTCGTCTGCCGAATAATCCGATGTTCAGTCGTTCGCCGCGCGGAGCCGTTTCAGCCATAGGCATGTTCCTTTGCATAAAGAATCAATTTCTTTATTCTTTATACCTTTTTTTAGCTTTTATCTGAAAAAATATTTTAATCTTAAAGAGTGTTTTTTTAGGCGTTAATGGTTTTGATCAAAAAGAAAGATAAAAAAATCCTTTTTCTTGCCGCGGCCGTCGGTTGTTTTTTGACGGCGACGCAAGGAATCGCCGTGTCGGATTCTTTTTTAAATCCGGCGGATAACGCTTATTCTTTGAAAAAAGTATTTCTCAGACCGTCTTTGCAAAATTCACCGATTCCACAGGTTTGGCAAACAGATTCAAAATCGGAAGATTTCCGTCGTGCATGGCTGGACGCTTTGACGCCGCCGACATCGGCGGAACGTCAGATGAAGGCTTTGTCTTGGCAGATTGAGGTTCAGGACGATTTTAATGCGCTTGAAAAAATAACAACCGAAAATCCTGTTAAAGATTGGGATATGGTTAATCGGGTTTTGAGAGTCCTGTTTCCCGTCGTCGAACAGGCGGAAGAAAATACCGCGTTCGGTTCGGATATGCAGGACGTCGGATACATTCGTTCCTATGTCCGGAACAGCGATCGGGAAAACGATGCTTTGTCCGAGGATATAAAGGATGTTCAGGCTTTTTTTGCCGTATTGGATAAAACAGCCCGTACGGATATGGAGCTGGCGCATCTGAATACTTTTGTAGAATCCGTCGGCAGTAAAACAGATCGTAAATTTGTTGATATCAGCCGTTTGTTTTTTACGGAAGATGTATTGAAAAGCGCTGACAACATTTATTCGGTTGAAACGCATCAGATGCAGGGGTTGAGGGAAACGGACGATGTTTTGGCCGCTTTGATGATTAACGATATGATGGATCTGGCAACCGGAACGATTATATTGTCCGGTGATGATGAGTTTTTTAAACAACCTGTTGAAAAAACGAGTTTTTCCTCCTCTTTACTTGACAGAGTCGAAAAAACTGATCAAATTCACAAGGTTGATCCCGTTTCTCGCAGAAAAATTTTCTTTAAACGGTTGGAAAAGTTTTTAAAAGGCGATAAAGTTAAGGACGTGAAATGAAAAAAAAGTTGTCTCATACCTTTTTAATGCAAAAAAAAGTCTGGAAAAGAACGTCCTTTTTAACGGCGTCCGCGGCTGCTTTGCTGATCGCATCCTGCACGGTTTCCCCTGAACCGTTGAGCGATTGGGATCGTGCCGTTCGCGTTGATCGGGATATTCAGGAAATGTTTCAGGATCAGCGTTCGCAAAAAATTGCGAAGCCGTTGACATTATATGACGCCATGGCGCGCGCTTTGAAATATAATCTGAATTCACGTTTGAAAATGATGCAGACGGCTTTGTCTACAAAACAGTTCAATATTACGTCTTTGGATATGTTGCCGCAGGTTTCCGTCGGCGCCGGATATTCCGCTCGCAGTAATTATGAGGCTGTTGTTTCAAAGTCCATGCAAAACGGGGTGATGTCGCCTGATGCAAAGGCGTACAGTAATAAATCTCACGGTATTGCCGATGCCCGTATCAGTTGGAACATATTGGATTTCGGGGTAAGCTATTATCAGGCCAAACAGGATGCCAACGATATTCTGATCGCCAAAGAACAGCGTCGTAAACAGGTGCAGGCATTGTTGCAAGATGTGCGTGTTGCGTATTGGCGGGCGTTGGCCGCGGAACGATTGTCACCGGAAATTGATGATTTAATGGAAGAGGCTACCTTCGTTTTAGAAAATTTGCGATCCTTGGAGCAGGAAAAACGGGCAGAGGCTTCCGTCCTTTTGAATTATCAAATGGGATTGATGGAAACAATGCGCGATTTAAGCGAAATGAAAAAGGAATTGATGCTGTCGCGTGAAACTTTGGCCGGGTTGATGAATTTGAAACCGGGAACGCGTTATCGTTTGGTCGGACCGGAAAACGGCAATTTCGCTTTGCCGGAAATCAGATCCAATCTGGATCGTCTGGAATGGTTGGCGTTGATGAATCGTCCGGAGCTGCGCGAGCAGGATTATAAACTGCAAAATACTCGATTGGCCGCTAAAAAAGCATTGTTGAAATTATTGCCCGGTTTGAATGTTTCCGGATCTGCAAATTATGACAGCGATGATTTTCTGTCGAATAACTCTTGGCTGCAGGCGGCCGCTCAACTGGGATGGAGCTTGTTAAATCCGGCTCGTATGCAAAAAATGTTGGCTTATAACGAAGTAAAAGAAGCGGTCGACAATTTAAATCGTCAAGTCTTGGCTATGACGGTTTTAACGCAAACGCATATCGGTTGGGGACGTTATCAGGGAGCAAAAGAGACATATCAATTGAGTGTTGAAATCTCGGATGTGGCTCAGAAACTGGCTCAGCAGGCTTCTGAAAATGCTCAGACGGATGTTTTGGCTGAAGCCGAAAAGGTTTCCGCCGCCGCCAGAGCTTTATTCGCCCGCTTAAGAACGGCGATGAACTTTGCCGAATTGCAGGATGCAACCGGTTCCGTTTTTGTGACATTGGGCTTGGATCCTTTGCCTGAAGACTTCGCGTCCAGTGATTTGGGAACTGTATCGCGCGCTTTGGAACGCGTAATGACGGCGTGGGATATGGGACGCTTTACAAATGAAGATTATCCGCGTTTGCCGCCTGTGCCGATGCATCGTCCGCCTGTTTATATCAATGCCGGTTTGCCGATGCAAAAAGTCACTGAGGATAATCGCTTCATCATGACAATTCCGCCGTTAACCTTTGCCGAAGCCGATTTGGGACATCAGGTCAGCTATACGGCGACAATGCGTGACGGAAAACCTTTGTTGCCGTGGCTGTTCTTTGATTCCAAATCAATCACGTTGTCCGGTAAACCGCCTGCCATGTCCGAAGGGATTTATGAAGTAAAAGTAATGGCGCGCAATCGCAGAAAAATGAGTGCGTATATCTTGATTACCATACAGGTATCGCGCGGTTATAAAACGATTTTGGATATGCGGGGAGCGGAACCGGATTCACGTGTGACGGTTATTCAGCGTTGCGACGGTTCTGAACAGTGTCAGGATTATCAAAATGTCCGCCAAATCGATATGTTCCCCGAACGCGTGACGGTGGCGCCGTTGCCGTTGCCCAAAAAAGGCAAGTAAACAAAACTTCGCCATTAATCGGCCGTCGGATTTTTTTGTATAAAAAAATCCCCGTTTCAGGCGGGGATTTTCATATTTGTTTTATCTTATCGGCCGTTTGCCGCTTTCAGTCTTGCAATGTCGGCGGCACTCATTGTTTTGGATGGCGTCTGACCGCGTTGATGAACTGTTTTATAAGAACTGCCGGTAACAATCAGTAATTCGCCTTTAACGGCTTTCGGGTTTTGTTTGTACAGTTCGTATTCTTTAGCGGATAAAGGAACCGCGATATAATAGGTCAATTTTACTCCGGCGACTTCAGGCAAAGGGCCGTTTCGTTTTTCCATCGCCTGATGCACGTTTCCGTGAATGTCATTGCGATTGCCGTTCGGTAAGGGCATCATGCAACGCCAATCATGAATGGATGTTAAATTCTCATCACCGAATCTGACGCCGCCATCTTTAAAAGAACCGCTGATCGCACGCGGGAACAAATGGTGATAGTTGTATCCGTTCGGTGTTTTTCCTTTGCCGACGATTTCATAAATGGCTTTATCACTTAATCCCGCTTGACGCAAACGGGAAATGCCTTCTTTGTTTTCCGTGCCGTCGGGATTGTAAACGGTGTTTTTCAACAACTGCGAACGAACCTGTTTATATTCTTCATAAACGGCTTTGTTTTCCGCAGATGATAATCGAACACCCTTAACGGGAATCCACTTGAAAACGAATTCCTTGGGCTGATTTGATTGATTTTCCGCACCTTTATTATGATGTTTGCGTTTTGCGTGTATAAATTCCATGACATTTTCCATTCATAACTGTTTAAAAAGAGTATGACGGAAAAAATGTTTTTTGTCTATAAAAAATAGCAGAATAAAACATATTTTTTTATGCTGTAGACAAAAAAGCCGTCCCGAAGGGCGGCTTTTTTTTATTCTTTGAGATTTTTATTAACCTCTTCGGTGACTTTTTTTGCATCCCCCAACAACATCATTGTATTCGGAGCGTAAAAGACCGGATTGTCAATGCCGGCATAACCGACGCCTTTTAAAGAACGCTTGACGACAATGATATGTCGCGCTTTTTCGACGTCTAAAACGGGCATACCGAAAATCGGACTGGATGAATCCGTTTTTGCCAAAGGATTAGTCACGTCGTTTGCGCCGATAATATAAACGACATCCGTATCGGCAAAATCCGAATTAATATCGTCCAATTCAAAAACGTCTTCATAAGGAATTTTGGCTTCGGCCAACAAAACGTTCATATGTCCGGGCATGCGACCGGCGACGGGATGGATGGCGTATTTGACGTCAATGCCGTCTTTCTTCAATAAGGCCGCCATTTCTTCCAAAGCAAACTGCGATTGCGCAACAGCCATGCCGTATCCCGGAACAATGATAACTTTTTGGGCGTTTTTCAATAATACGGCGGCATCTTCGGCGGATCCGATGTTGGCCGTTTTTTCAATTCCGTCGTCGGCGTTTAAATCTTTACCTTGTCCGCCTGTGCCGAACAGGACGTTAAAGATTGATCGATTCATAGCTTTGCACATGATGTAAGACAATATCGCTCCTGACGAACCGACCAAAGCCCCTGTAATAACCAAGAGGCTGTTCTTTAGCGTGAAGCCGATACCTGCCGCCGCCCAACCGGAGTAAGAGTTTAACATCGAAATAACGACCGGCATATCCGCTCCTCCGACGGGCAAAATGACCATAAAACCCAAAACAAAGGAAAGTATCGTTAAAACAAAGAATGAAACCGTCGATTCCGTTTTGGTAAAGTGAACGATCAAAACGATGATCGCAACGGTCAACAAAGCGTTCAGCAGAGATTGTCCTTTGAAACGCAAAGGTTTGCCGGATAAAATACCTTGCAATTTTGCAAAAGCGATGACCGATCCGGAAAATGTAACGGCTCCGATCGCCACGCCCAAAGACATTTCGATCAGACTGGAAACGGCGATATGCCCTTGGGTTCCGATACCGTAAGCCGCCGGAGCCAAAAAGGAAGCCCAAGCAACAAAAACGGCGGCCAGACCGACAAGACTGTGAAATGCCGCAACCAACTGGGGCAGGGCGGTCATTTCTATTTTGCGGGCAATCGTTAATCCGATTGTCGCTCCGATCGCTATGGCAGCTATAATCCAACCGTAAGACGAAACAGCCGGCGAGAATACCGTTGCCGCAACGGCGATGACCATGCCGCAAATGCCGAGCATATTTCCTTTGATCGCCGTTTTCGGAGAAGATAATCCGCGTAAAGAAAGAATAAAGCAAACGGCAGATATTAAATAAAAAAGAGCGCTGTTTGTTGCAGTCATGGCTTTATCCTTTTTTCTTTTTAAATAAAGACAACATTCTTTCCGTTACGGCAAAACCGCCGAATATATTAACGGAGGCCAATAATACCGCCAGAAAACCTAAAAATTTCGCGACGGTAAAACCTTCCGGTCCGGCTGCGATCAGCGCTCCGACGATAATGACCGATGAAATCGCATTCGTAACCGACATCAACGGTGAATGAAGGGCGGGAGTCACTTTCCAAATAATGTAATAACCGACGAAACATGCCAGAATAAAAACCGTCAAGAGAAAGACAAAATCATTTCCGTCGGTCGGTGTCGTCGTTAACACCTGTTCGGTTAAATCGCGCAGATGCGTGCGAGCATTTTCCAATTGTTGTGTTGCTTGGATGACGCTTTGTGAAACGGAATTTAACTCGTCTGAAAGTTGTTCCGATAAGATAACCGCTTTGTCAGACATTGCTGTTCTCCTTTAATAAAACTTCTCCGTCTTTTGCAACGCAAGACGCACGATAAATTTCATCGTCGAAGTCGATTTTAAGATTAAGGTTTTCTTTATCAATCATCGGTATAATAAAATTATACAGGTTTTTAGCGAATAAAGGACTGGCGGACGCGCTCAGGCGAGAAGCCGCGTTTGATTGTCCTAGAATTGTTATTTTTTCTACGTTTTCTGATTTTCCGTAAAGTGTTCCGTAACAGTTTCCGCCTTGCTCTGCGGCTAGGTCGAAAACGACACTTCCTTCTTTCATCGATTTCAGCATGTCCCGTGTGATTAAAACAGGAGCTTTTTTGCCGGGGATCAATGCAGTCGTAATGACGATATCCATTTTAGGCAAAACCTCGGATAACGCTTTTTCCTGATTTTTCTTTGACTGTTCGTCAAGCTCCTTGGCGTAACCGGAGGTTGTTTCCGTTTGTTCGATTTGTTCGATTTCCAAGAACTTGGCTCCCAGAGATTCAACTTGTTCTTTTACGGCGGGGCGAACGTCAAAAGCGGTTACGACGGCGCCTAAACGTTTTGCCGTGGCGATCGCTTGCAATCCCGCAACGCCCGCTCCTAAAACCAGAACCTGCGCCGGTGAAATCATGCCTGCGGCGGTCATCATCATCGGTATCGCACGTTTATAAGCGTTGACGGCGTCAATAACGGCTTTATATCCTGCCAGATTGCTTTGGGAGGACAGAACGTCCATGTTTTGCGCGCGTGAAATGCGGGGCAGCAGTTCCATGGCAAAACAGGTTAATCCGGCTTTTGCAACGGCATTTAATGTTTTTAAATCCGTTCGCGCGTTCATCAGGCAAATCAGGCACGCCCCTTTTGGCAGATGTTTGATTTCTTCGGGGGTCGGCGGTTGGACTTTTAAAATAATGTCCGCTTCCGCCATGGTTGCGGCAAAGTCGTTTTCCAAGGAAGCTCCTGCCGTTTTGAATTGTTCGTCTGAAATATCGGATGCGATACCCGCTTGGGATTGAACAACGACACTTATTCCGATGCCGGTAAGTTTTTTTACGGTTTCCGGCGAAGCCGCGACGCGAAATTCCCCGTCAAGGGACTCTTTGGGAATGACGATTTTCATAGAAGGCCGTCTCCTTTATAAAATTAAACAATATAGATGCTTCTGTATCTGCGGTTATGCCGGAGATTCTGCTACGGCAATGTTATTTTGTCTTTCTTTGCTGGAACGCAGCGCGTTGAATGCGCGCAGCAAAACCGAATCAATCGTATCATCGGTTTCCGCCCGTGTCGCAATGCTGATGCTGGTCGTTACGGCGATTTTAACCTTGTCGACCATTAAATCGGATCGCATCACTTCATCGCGAATGCGTTCGGCGACGATTTTGGCTCCGTCCAACGCTGTTTCCGGCAGCAATATCGCGAATTCGATATCAGCCAGTCTGCCTAAATAATCAGAATCCCTGATTGAATTTTGGCAAGCCGTAACGGCGACTTTGATCGCTTCGTCACCGAAAGCCGATCCGTGTTCGCTGTTCAACGCTTCAAACCGATCAATCGTCATTAAAAGCACCGACAGATCCCGTTTGTATCGACGGGCGCGTTTCATTTCTTTTGCGCCGTCGTCTAAAAACTGTCGTCTGTTCAACACGCCTGTCACCGGATCGATGACCGTCATTTGACGCAACTCTTCTTCCATTTGTTTGCGCGGCGTAATGTCAAAACCGACAGATCTGATTTCGGTAGGCTGACCGTCCGGACCGTATATGATTCGATTGGTCCATGAAACCCAGATCCGTCTGCCGTCTTTGCAAATGTTTTCGTTTTCGTTATCAACATACAGGCGTGGATTGTTTTTAATGCGTTCCACCAGATTCGTTAACGTTTGTCCGCGGGAATCTTTGGTCGGGACGATTGTTCCGACGATATTCTTGCCGATCAATTCGTTTTTATCGTCATAACCATAAAGTTCGCAGGCGTAGTCGTTAACGGAAAGAATGTTACCGTCTTTATCCAAGCAAAGAAATAAGCTTTTTGTATTAGGGGAGGAATAAGGATCGAATTGACGGTTTCTTTCTTTTTTCATGTCCTCCAGTTCTTTTTGTGCGGAAATCAAAGAATTTTGCAATTCGACAACTTTGTTTTTCAAGGCATCTTTTTTCGTGCGGCAACAGGAAAAGCGCCACGCCAAATAAAGCAACAACACTGTCAGGATAATACACGAAATAACCGGAACGGATGTCAGATAATTCGACAGATTTTCAGTGCCCGCAGACAAAGACTGCGTTTCGGCGGCAAAAACGGTTGATGTTGTCATTCAACCCCCTTTCTTTTTTTATCTTATTGAATCTTATCATTTTTTGTTGTTTCTGCAATCAGTTTTTAAAAAATTAAAACCATTTTTGTAAAATTCTTGAAAACGTACGGATAAAAAGAGATGTTTCATTCCTTTGCTAAAAGTTATATAAAGCAAAATACGAAAAAATATTGTATATCGGTTGCGGATTAAGCTATCTTCGGCCGGGGGTGGAGGAAATCGAATGACTCAGGATAAAGTTTCAGCTTTGGATGCCGTATCGGATACATATCATTATGGGTTCGAAACGAATATTGATGCCGAAACCGCGCCGAAAGGGCTGAACGAAGATATTATCCGCTTTATATCGGCTAAAAAGAAAGAACCCGAATGGTTGTTGGATTTCCGTTTGAAGGCGTACTGGCATTGGTTGACGATGAAAGAGCCGACTTGGGCAAAAGTGTCCTATCCTCCGATTGATTATCAGGACATTTATTATTATGCGGCGCCTAAATCCGCAGAAGGCCCGAAAAGTCTGGATGAAGTCGATCCGGAGCTTCTAAAAACGTATGACAAATTAGGCGTTCCTTTGCATGAACGCGAAATGTTGGCCGGTGTCGCCGTCGATGCCGTTTTCGACAGCGTTTCCGTAGCAACGACGTTTCGCGATAAATTGGCCAAGCAGGGAATTATCTTCTGCTCCATTTCTGAAGCCGTTCAAAATCATCCGGATTTGGTGAAAAAATATCTGGGCTCGGTTGTTCCGTACACGGATAATTTTTTCGCGTGTTTGAATTCTGCCGTTTTTACGGACGGAACGTTTGTTTATATTCCGAAAGGCGTTCGCTGTCCGATGGAATTGTCGACGTACTTCCGCATCAACGCCAAAAAATCGGGGCAATTCGAACGGACGATGATTATTGCGGACGACCGTTCTTACGTCAGTTATTTGGAAGGATGCACGGCTCCTCAGCGCGATGAAAACCAGCTTCACGCGGCAATCGTTGAAATTATCGTGATGAACGATGCCGAAGTCAAATATTCCACCGTTCAAAACTGGTATCCGGGCGATAAAGACGGAAAAGGCGGTATTTATAATTTTGTGACCAAGCGCGGCTTGTGCAAAGGCGTCAATTCAAAACTGTCATGGACGCAGGTTGAAACGGGATCCGCCGTAACATGGAAATATCCTTCTTGCGTTTTAATGGGGGACAATTCCGTCGGCGAGTTTTATTCGGTCGCGATTACGAATAATCATCAGCAAGCCGATACGGGAACGAAAATGATACATATCGGAAAGAACACTTCTTCGACGATTGTATCCAAAGGCATTTCCGCCGGACGGTCTCAAAACACTTACCGCGGACTGGTTAAAATGGCAAAAAACGCAGATAACGCCCGCAATTTTTCGCAGTGTGACAGTCTGTTGATCGGTTCGCAATGCGGCGCGCATACGCTGCCCTATATGCTCAGCTCTAATCCTTCGGCTTCGGTTGAACATGAAGCGACAACCTCTAAAATCAGTGACGATCAATTGTTTTATTGCCGTCAAAGAGGTCTGGACGCGGAAGAAGCCGTTTCTTTGATAGTTAACGGCTTTTGCAAAGATGTTATGCAAAAATTGCCGATGGAATTCGCCGTGGAAGCCACTCGTTTGGTTGCGGTCACGTTGGAAGGCAGCGTGGGTTAGTATTTAAGGAGAAGAAAATGTCAGCTTGGTTGGAAATAAAAGATTTGCATGCGCGAGTAGGTGACAAGCCGATTTTAAACGGCCTTTCTTTATCTGTTAACGCAGGCGAAGTTCACGTCATCATGGGGCCGAACGGTTCGGGAAAAAGCACTTTATCAAATGTTTTATGCGGTAATCCCCATTATGAAGTAACGGGCGGAACCGTTGATTTTAAAGGACGGAATCTTTTGGATATGACGGTGGAAGAACGCGCTTGCGCCGGTGTCTTTCTGGCTTTTCAACATCCGATAGAATTGCCGGGGGTTTCCATGGCAACTTTTATGAAATACACACTGAATGCCCGACGCAAAGCTGCGGGAGAAAAGGAACTGGATGCCGTCAGTTTTATGAAACGGATTAAAGTACGGGCGCAGGCGTTGGGAATATCGGAGGAAATGATGAAACGTGCCGTTAACGTCGGTTTTTCCGGCGGTGAAAAAAGACGGTTGGAAGTTTTTCAAATGGCCGTATTGGAACCGGATTTCTGCATTTTGGACGAAATGGATTCCGGTATGGATGTCGATGCGGTTAAGATCGCCGGAAACGGAGTCCAAATCATGCGGTCTCCCGAACGATCTTTTTTGGTGATTTCGCATAATACGAAGTTTTTACGCGAACAAATCAATCCGGATAAGGTTCATATTTTATCGCGCGGCCGCGTTGTCGCGGAAGGCGGTCAAGAATTATTGGATGAAATCGATCGAAACGGTTTTGCCGCTTTTCAAAAAGAGGTCGATGTATAATGGCGGAAATTCTTTCAAAACAGAACACTTTAACGATTGAAGCCGGTCGTACGGCAGTCTTTGTCGAAAAGGATTTGGCCGAACATTTGGATGTTGTTGTCGAAAAAGGGGCGCACGTCAAACATTATCGTTTGCATGAAAAGGATGATCACGTATTATCCGTTAAAGTCGCCGATGATGCATCCTATGAAGTGATTACTTTGCACCGCGGAAACGGCAATTTGAAAATGTCATTTGATTTGGTCGGAAACAGGGCGGAATGTCATAGCAATGTCGTTTATGTTTTAAAGGAAAATCAACAGACTTTAATTCGTTCCGATGTCCGTCATAATGCTGACGAAACAGTGTCAAAGCAAATGGTTAAAGGCGCTGTCTGCGGCAAAAGTCAGGCTGCTTTTGAAGGCGGGATTTTGATCCCGTATGATAAAAAAGCAATTGACGGCGCTCAGCAACATCGGGCTTTGTTGTTGTCCCCCGATGCTTCGGTTACGGCCGTTCCGCAGTTGGAAATCTATGCCGATGATGTCAAATGCGCCCACGGTTCGGCAATCGGAACGTTAAATCAAGATCAGCTGTTTTATTTGAAAACAAGGGGAATTGATGACGCTTCGGCGCGTGATTTACTGACGACGGCCTTTTTAAACGAAGTTCTGGACGGCATTGATGACGATGAAATTCGCGAAGAATTTCAACGCCTGACGATTGAAGGATTAAACGATGTCGTTTGATGTGGAAAAAATCAGGGCTGATTTTCCGGCGTTATCTTTGACGGTACATAACAAGCCTTTGGTCTTTTTGGATAGTGCCGCTTCGGCGCAAAAACCTTTGTCCGTTTTAAATGCGGTCAAAGAAGGTTATTTGAACGAATACGCAAACGTTCACCGCGGTATGTATGAATTGTCTGAAAAGGCGACATTGAATTTTGAACTTGCCCGAAAAAAGGTGCGCCATTTTATCAATGCCGCTGACGATAAGGAAATTATCTTTACCCGCGGGGCGACGGATTCGATTAATCTGGTCGCGTATACTTGGGGCGCTGCAAATTTAAAAGCCGGAGACGAAATTATTATTTCGCAGGCGGAACATCATTCAAACATCGTCCCGTGGCAGATTTTACGGGAAAAAATCGGATTTCGGATAAATGTCGTTCCCGTTGACGATAACGGAGATTTTATATTTGAAGAATATCTGAAACTGTTAAACGAAAAAACGAAGCTTGTTTCCGTTATGCATGTGTCGAATGTTTTGGGAACGGTTTTCCCCGTTAAAGAAATTGTTCGCGCGGCTCATGGGGCGGGGGCTATCGTTTTGATTGACGGTTGTCAGGCGGCAACGCATATGCCGGCGGATGTTCGCGATTTGGATTGTGATTTTTATGCTTTTTCCGGACACAAGCTTTACGGTCCGACGGGGATAGGCGTTTTATACGGAAAGCTGGATCTGTTAAAAGAGATGCCTCCTTTCGAAGGCGGCGGGGATATGATCAAGTCCGTTTCGTTTGAAAAAAGCGTTTGGGCAGAGCCTCCGGCCAGATTTGAAGCGGGAACGCCGGCAATTATGCAGGCGATCGGGTTGGGATATGCGATTGATTACGTCAGCCGGATCGGTATGGAGGAAATCGATCGTCATGAACGGTCTTTGTGCCGTTTATTACAGTCTGGAATCGGCGATGTCGGCGGCGTGCGAATTATCGGAACGTCTGAAAACAAGGCGGCCGTCGTCAGTTTCGTTACGGATTTTGCGCATCCGCAGGATATTGCCATGGTCTTGGATCAGGAAGGAATAGCCGTCAGAACAGGACATCATTGCGCACAACCTTTGCATGAACGTTTCGGTGTTTCCGTCTCAGTCAGGGCGTCTCTGGGCGTTTATAACACCAAAAGCGATATTGAGAGTTTCATTCGGGCACTCCATAAAGTTAAGCGATTCTTTGCTTAATTTCAGAAAGGAGTACCTAAATATGATGAATGAAAAAAAAGGATGCGGTTGCACTGGTAAGGTCGCGAAAAAAGCCGAACCGGATCAGGAACATGTTTGCAATACGGAAAAAAAGGATATGCCGCAAAAGCAAATGAATGAAAAAGAAGGAAAGAGCTGCGGCTGCGCCAAAAAGTGATTTTCTTTTGAATAAACTCTGTAAAGATAAAGATTGAAAATTGATTAAAAGCGTAGCATAAAGCTTTTTAAGTGTTCTTTACGGAGAAAATAGGAATGGAAGATAAAAAACTTTCACAAAACGCCGAACAGACAGCCTCCGCGGATATGGGGGCTGTTATTGCTGACGAATTGAAAAAACTGGAAAATTTTTCCGGAACGATTGAAATTCCTTTGCCTGCTCCGGTCGCGGCGGATCAATCCGAAACGCAAGAAAAAAAAGCAGAGCCCATCCCCGGATTGAACGGTTTGACGGCCGATGATTTCAAAGATTTTGAAAATCTGTTATGGGGCGGAAACATGCCGGATGCTCCGGTTATTAATTTTGGCGACGAATATGTCGTAACCGAAGGGGACGCTTTACCTGAAAACGCAAAGCAGGCGACCGTTGACGAAATCGTCGCCGCCATACGAACCGTCGAAGATCCCGAATTGATGTTAAACGTGTATGATTTGGGATTGATCTATCGATTGGATAAATTAACAAACGGGGATGTCGAAATCGATATGACCGTAACGGCACCGTCTTGCCCCGTTGCGGGATTAATGCCGAAACAAGTCGCCGAAGCCGTTTCAAAATTGGACGGGACGGGAAGCGTTACTGTAAAACTTGTCTGGGAACCCGCGTGGACGATTGATAAAATGACAGAGGATGCTAAATATATTTTAAATCTGTTTTAAATAGAGTACCTTATTAAGATCATTTTTATTAATCGAGTGACTTAATATGAAAAAGCTTTTTTGCCTGATTTTTGTTCTCTTCCTTTCTTTTCTGGCCGCTTGTAAAGAAAAAGAAAAAAATATTCCGTTTGATCAATATGATGCCGTCAGAAGGGATATTTTAATCGAAAATGATACGGAAGGAACCGTTCTTTTATCCGGTAAAGAAAGACATGTCGGCCGTCTGTTCAGACAATATATGCAGGAATATATTAAAGAAAACAGCAGCTCTACCGCTCTTTTTCCCGAATTAAAGCCTAAAATAGAAAAGTCTAAATTATTTCAGCTTATTCGTTTAATGCCTAAAGGAGCAAATCTGCATCTGCATGCACCGGTTCTTTTGCCCGCAGAAAAATTATACGATTTGGCGTCTAAAACAAAAAACACGTATATTTATTGGAAACCGGATAAAAAGCAGGGAACTCTGAGAATATTTGATTCTAAAAATATTCCGGACGGTTTTGTGTCGTTTGATCAAGCTGAAAACAAAGGCTTGACTAAGGAAAAACTATTGTCGTTATGGCAATTGCATTCCCCTGATAAAGCTTGGTCTCAATTGAGGAAAGTTCATTATAGGTGGGCTCCGTTCATTAGAGCTAATCCCGATATTTATAAAGCGTATTATAAAGCCGCATTTCAAAGTGCATTGGACGATAATATCAACCATTTGGAAATTCGTATGGTGTTTCCGAGGTTTAAAGAAAAAACGCATGTACTCGGCGCTTTAGCTTTCAAAGAGGCTGTTGAAGAATTTAAAAAAGATCATCCGGATTTTTCCGTCAAGATTATTTATACTGTAGCTAAAAGAAGCCGTAAATACGGTGAAAGGATATTACAGTCCTATAAATCTATGTTGGATGTTAAAAAACTGACCGCCGATTATTCCGATCCCGAAAATCCGGTTGATCTTGTTGTCGGATTTGACTTGGCGGGAAGTGAAGATTTTTCATTGCCTTTGAAAAGTTTTATTCCTGATTTTGAAGTGCTTTATAATCAGGGATATTTACGTGATTTGT
Organism: Alphaproteobacteria bacterium; assembly: GCA_045587165.1. Taxonomy (GTDB): domain Bacteria; phylum Pseudomonadota; class Alphaproteobacteria; order CAAGCB01; family CAG-977; genus UBA11549. The sequence goes on from JAZNBT010000132.1 coordinate 17,040, forward strand.
TCCTGCATGCGGGGGAAACACGGATACCTTTGAATAAAAATATAGTTGATGCGTATATTTTAAAATCAAAGCGTGTCGGACATGGTTTGAATCTTTATCGTTTTCCCCTGTTGACGGATAAATTCGCTGCGGAAAAAATACCGTTGGAAATCGAGCCGATCAGTAATCAAATGTTTGGTTTTGTTCGAGATTTTCGTATGCATCCGGCCGTCGAATATATACGACGCGGCATTCCCATCGTATTGGGATCCGATGATCCCGCTTTGTTCGGCAATGACGGATTGTCTTATGATTTCTTTGTCGCCGCCGTGTTTTGGAATTTATCTTTGGGAAATATTAAACAGCTGTGTTTGAATTCGATACAATACAGTGCTCTTTCCGAAACGGAAAAGACTGTTTTGTTGAATCAATGGATTTCAAAATGGGATCTGTTTATTGATCAGGCCGCAAAGATAAAACAAGAGCATAGAAAAAAAGATTAAAGAGTTAATTAATCTGGTTTATCCAATCCAAATCATCGCCTGATTTTAAATCATGCGGGATTTTTACGTATTTGCTTTCCAAATAATCAATCATCAGCGGGGATAAAAACTCTATACCGGCAAAGATCATCGTACGGTTAAAATCCTTACTGAGGAAATATTCGACGATTTCCCATTTGTCCTGATCAATCGCTAACGAAACGGCATTATGATCATCAGCGATGATGAGTGACGGATTGGCTCCGTTTTCCATTAAATATGCGACTGCCGTTAAAGAATCCTGTTCAACGGCCATAAACAATAAAACAGCCGGATCGTTGCCGTCTTTTAAAAAGCGGTCGATCGCCGTTTGCAATTCGTCTTGTGACAAGTTTTTGTTTTCAAGGAGTGTTTTAAAATTTTCCGGATGATGCATTTCTTTTGCCTCGTAAGGTGTAAAGTCAAGAGGCAGATTAAAGCACCTTGTTTTTTCTGTCATCTGTTTTTTTATTAAAAAATCCCGTAAAGCGTTACGGGATTGTATTTTTAATATTGTCGTTTGTTTTTTAATGCGGCGATCAAAGGTGCGGATAAAGCAGAGGGTTTTAACTCGCCGGACGGACCGGCGTATGGCATGTTAGGCATTGTCGGCATTGCGGAATAGTAAAATAAACGCCCTTTTTCGGGTAACTGTTGATAACTGGTGTCGATAGGCTGTCCGGTTAATTTTTTCCGTTCTTTGAAAAAGATGTCGGCCATTTCTTTTGTATCTTTTGAAATGGCTGACATTTGGTAATTGTTTAAAATTTCCGGATTGTTTTCGAAATAACATTTTCCGGATGTCGTTTGGCAAACCAGATTGACGATTTGTTGAGATGTTAAATGTTCATCAAACGGTCTTTCTTTGAAAATTTTTCGTTTTTTATCGTCCGTAGCAAGAGAAATGGAATTTAAAGGTGCGTACAGATATCCTTCTTCATAAGAACGGACGGTGGCGTTGTCTTTAAACCATCCTTCAAAAGCCTGAGCCATAAATACATTTTGATTTTTAACGACGGAATCCAAAGACATATCCAAAGGAGGCAATTTGACGGCATAAGCGATCAAAGGATCCGACTCCTTAAACGATCTCCAAAATTTATTTTCTTTGGTGGCGGCGCGTATCTCTAAAGCGACCTGAGCCGCGATAGCTTGTGCATCGGCTTCGGTCGCTCGACGCAGTTTCAGTTCCGTCGCTACGTCATAGGATCCGAATTTTGCTTTAACGCCCGCTGTTTTCTGCTGTACATGACGCGATTCATGAGCCAATGTCGCCATTAATTTTTTATCATTGATCGTCGGATTCAGCATTAAAACCTTGTTGTCCGCATCACAGAAACCATAGCTGTCTCTTTGGCGTTGGAATCCCAAGGTAAAGCCCGCTTTTGCCGCTTCTTGCAACATTTTTTTCCCGGTAGGGGAGTTTTTGGCGATTGTATTGATTAAATATGTCAACCGTTTCTTTTCTAAATCGGAGCCCGTCAGTTTGATGTCGACTTCAGGTTTTTCTTTTTCATAGAAACCACGAAAGATCGGTGAGGAAAAAATATTATTGAATAAGGATGTTTGCCGTTCTTCCCGCTTTTTAGACGATGCGAAAGCTTTTGCTAATTCAGACATGATTTTTTTCCTGATCTTTTAAAAAAAACGTCAATAAAAAATTTAGAAAAAAAACATTTTTTTGTCAAGGAAGTAAAAAAAATCCTGCCTGAAACCGGCAGGATTCTTCTACGATAAATCATGCTGCATAAAGCTTGGTGCGCAACTCTTGCCGCAAAGTGTCAATAACTTCCAAGTCATGATGGCGTTTTTCGAAATGCCAGAAAGTCCAACCGTTACAACTGGGCAATCCTTGCAATGTTGCGCCGACTTTGTGAATGGATCCGGAAATATTATCCGCCAACAAAGATCCGTCCGAACGAACCTTTGCCGCAAAACGCTGTTTAGCGTCAAACAGCCAGTCGCCGGCTTGTAATAAACCGTATTCCAAAACGGTTCCGAACGGAATACGCGGTTCCTTGCGTTTACTGTACATATTCAACGCGGTCAAATCTTCAACAGGCAAGATTGCGTCAATACGTTTTTGTGCGCCGTCAATATAACGTTGTTCGCGTTCAATACCGATAAAACGACGTCCCAAACGCTTGGCAACCGCTCCGGTCGTTCCCGTGCCGAAGAACGGATCCAAAACGATGTCGCCCGGTTTTGTCGTCATCATCAGCAATCGATACAACAATGCCTCCGGTTTTTGTGTCGAATGTAATTTTTCGCCGTTTTCGTCTTTTAAACGTTCATGACCGGTGCAAATCGGCAGATACCAATCACTGCGCAACTGCTTGTCATCATTAAAAGCTTTCATGGCGTCGTAATTGAACGTGTATTTTGATTTTTCGCTTTTAGCACACCAAATCATCGTTTCGTGCGCATTGCATAAGCGCATTCCTTTCATCTGCGGCATAGGATTGTTTTTGATCCACAAAATGTCGTTTAAAATCCAAAAGCCCAGATTCTGTAAAATATAACCGACACGGAAAATGTTGTGATAAGAACCGATGACGGTCAATGTGCCGTCATCCTTTAAAACGCGGCGCGCCGCTTTTAACCAAGCCAACGTAAAATCGTCATAGGCTTTTGTATCGGCAAATTGATCCCATTCGTCTGTAACGGCGTCAACCAAAGAACAGTCGGGACGGAACAACTCTCCGCCCAACTGCATATTATAGGGAGGATCCGCGAAAATCATATCAACGGATTTCTCGGGCAGGGAATTCATCAGCTCAATGCTGTCGCCCGGTAAAATAACATTTGTTTTTAAAGCAGACATAAAAAAAACCTCTTACGCGCCGTTCCGGATAAAACTCTTTCTAAAGCCAAGAGTAGGCGTAAGAGGTAAGTAATTTATTAACGGCGTTAACTTTTATAAAAATTTTTTAATCGGCGCATATGATCTTCTGTGATGAATACATATTCCGTGTTGTTTCAATCCTTCCTGATGGGCTTTTGTGCCGTAGCCCGCGTTCTTTTCCCATGCATAGTAAGGAAACTCTTTCGCCAAATCGGTCATTATCCGGTCACGCGTTACTTTCGCAACAATCGATGCTGCGGCGACAGACAGGCTTAACGCGTCCCCTTTGATCAGAAAACGGGCAGGGCAGGGCATTTGCGGCGGAACTTTGTTGCCGTCGATAATTGCAAAAAAAGGCCGTTCCGGTAAATTTTCAAGCGCACGGCGCATGGCTAAAAACGTCGCTTGCAGAATATTCAAAGCGTCTATTTCGTCAACGCTTGCCATTCCGATGCCGATTAAAGCGTTTGATTGATGCAGTTCTTCAAACAGCTTTTCCCGTTTTACGGCGGTCAGTTTTTTTGAATCATTTAACGTGTCGCGCAAATAATCCGATATTTCCAGATTGGGGAATATAACTGCTCCGGCGACGACGGGGCCGGCCCAAGGTCCCCGGCCGGCTTCATCGATACCGGCGATCAATCCGTTTGCATTAAGTGATTTTTCAAATTCAAAATCAGGCATATTCGAGCTTCCTTTTTAAACAAAAAAATCAAACGGAATAAAAAGTGTCAACGTTTTCTTATATTGTTCTTTAAATAAACTTTTTTTACCGTGTTTTTAAAGTGAGGAATCTTAAATGCAGTTTGAACGAACGAATCCGACGGATGTCGCATATTCGAAAAGATTTTGGCCGGCATTTCTGTTGTGCTTGTTTTTCGGCATACTCGGTCTGCATCGTTTTTATACGGGTTACGATAAAGAGGGGCGCTTTTTTTTACTGTGCGGGTTGACCGGCGTGGGAACGATTGTTACCGGACCGTGGGCCTTGATTGATTTGATAATGATTGTTTGTCGCGCCTATACGACCCCGAACGGCCGAAGGTTAAAATAAATATAAAAAAATGTTGAAGAGCCGTGCCGTCTGCGGTACAGTTGTGCCCGTAAATCGGGGACGTTCTTGTTTGCGCGCTTTTGTGCGTGTATGTTATGTTTCCCCTGTTTTTTTAATCTTTTCATTTACTTCTTGGAGAAAAAATCCATGGCGGATAAAAACCAAAAAATGAAGATGATGGACGCAAACGAAGCTGCTGCCAGCGTTGCCCATCGTCTGAATGAAGTAGCCGTCATTTACCCGATTACCCCGTCTTCACCGATGGGCGAATGGGCAGATGCTTGGGCGGCTCAGGGTGTTAAAAACATCTGGGGAAAAGTTCCCGAAATCTATGAAATGCAGTCCGAAGCCGGTGCTATCGGCGCCGTTCACGGCGCTTTGCAGGGCGGTACGCTGACGACGACGTTCACGGCGTCTCAGGGGCTGTTGTTGATGATCCCGAACATGTATAAAATCGCCGGTGAATTGACGCCGTTCGTTATGCATGTCGCCGCTCGCGCCTTGGCAACGCACGCGTTGTCCATTTTCGGCGATCATTCCGACCTTATGGCTTGCCGCCAGACGGGGTTTGCCATGTTGTGTTCCAACAACGTTCAGGAAGCTCAGGATATGGCCGCGATCGCTCAGTACGCGACACTGAAATCCCGCGTTTCTTTCCTGCATTTCTTTGACGGTTTCCGTACGTCTCACGAAATCAACAAAATCGAAACCGTTTCCGATGACCAGTTACGTGAATTCGTTGACGGTTTACCTTTGTCGTTCAATCGTGAAAACGCTTTGACGCCGGATCATCCGGTTTTGCGCGGTACGGCTCAGAATCCGGACGTGTTCTTCCAGATTCGCGAAGCTTCCAACCCGTATTATGAAAAATGCGGCGCCGCTGTTCAGGAAGCTATGGATAAATACGCCAAAATCACCGGTCGTCAGTATCATTTGGTCGATTACGTCGGCGCTGCTGATGCCGAACAGGTTGTCGTCATTATGGGGTCGGGTTCCGATACGACGGAATCAACCGTACAACATTTGAAAGACAAGAAATACGGCGTTGTCAAAGTTCGCTTGTATCGTCCGTTCCCGGCAGAAGAATTGATCAAGGCTCTGCCTGCCACGGTTAAAACGATTGCCGTTATGGATCGTACGAAAGAAGCCGGCGCTCAGGGTGAACCGTTGTTCTTGGATGTTGTTTCCGCCGTTGCCGACGCTTATGCCGCCGGCAAGCTGAAATCCATGCCGCGCATTATCGGCGGCCGTTACGGCTTGTCTTCGAAAGAATATACGCCGGCTATGGCCAAGGCCGTATTCGAAAACGCCGAAAAAGCCGAACCGAAAACACGCTTTACGGTCGGTTTGGTTGACGATGTGACGCATTTGTCTTTGGATGTCGATTATTCCTTCGATATCGAAGACACAGACGTTAAAAGCGCCATCTTCTTCGGTTTGGGTGCTGACGGTACGGTCGGTGCGAACAAAAACTCGATTAAGATTATCGCCGGTGAAGACGGAACTTACGGTCAGGCGTACTTCGTGTATGACTCCAAGAAATCCGGCGCGATGACAACGTCGCATTTGCGTTTCGCAAATCACGTGATCAATGCGCCGTATTTGATTAACAAGGCCGACTTTATCGCTTGCCACCATTTCCCGTTCTTGGAAAAGATCGATATGTTGGCTCAGGCGAAAGACGGTGCCGTTTTCTTGCTGAACGCTCCTTTCAATGCTGAAGAAGTCTGGGATCACCTGCCGGTCGAAGTTCAGGAAGAAATCATCAAAAAGCATCTGAAACTGTATTCGATTGATGCGGTTGAAGTTGCCAAACAGACGGGTATGGGTCGCCGCATTAACACGATCATGCAGACGTGCTACTTCGCTTTGTCCGGCGTTTTGCCGCGTGACGAAGCCATCGCAGCCATTAAGAAATCCATCGAAAAGACTTATTCCAAAAAAGGTCAGGCATTGGTTGACAAAAACTTTGCCGCCGTGGACGCTTCTTTGGCTCATTTGCATGAAATCAAGGTCACCGAAACGCCGACTTCCAAACTGAAACGTTTGCCGGGTGTTCCCGAAACGGCTCCGGAACTGGTCCGCAAGGTCGCCGGAAAGATTTTGGAAGGCAGAGGCGAAGAACTGAAAGTGTCCGATTTCGATTGGACGGTGGACGGAACTTGGCCGACCGCTACGACACAGTATGAAAAGCGTTGCATCGCTTCCGACATTCCCGTTTGGGATTCCGATCTGTGTATTCAGTGCGGTAAATGCGCCATGGTTTGCCCGCATGCGGCCATCCGCGCGAAAGTCGCCACGAACGAAGATCTGAAGAAGGCTCCGGCCGGATTTAAGTCTGCCGCGTTCAAAGGCAAGGACTTCGCCGATTCCGCTTGGATTATTCAGGTTGCTCCGGAAGATTGTACGGGTTGTACGCTGTGCACGCGCGCTTGCCCGGTCAAGAGCAAAGAAGATCCGAACAAAAAAGCCATCAATATGGAACCGATCGCGGCTCATCTGGAACAGGAAAAGAAGAACTTCGACTTCTTCTTGTCTTTGCCGGAAGTCGATCGCACCAAGATTGAAAAGAAACTGGTCAAAAACGTACAGCTGTTGCGTCCGTTGTTTGAATTCTCCGGTTCTTGCGCCGGTTGCGGCGAAACCCCGTATGTCAAACTGTTGACCCAGTTGTTCGGCGATCGTTTGATGATTGCCAACGCGACGGGTTGCTCGTCCATTTACGGCGGTAACTTGCCGACGACCCCGTATGCCAAAGACGCCAACGGACGCGGTCCGGCGTGGTCGAACTCGTTGTTCGAAGACGCGGCTGAATTCGGTCTGGGTATGCGTTTGGGCGTTGATTTCCAGAAGAACTTTGCTCATCAGTTGATCAAAGAATTGGAAAACGACATCGGCGGCGATCTGGTCAATGCGATCGTAACGGCCGAACAGACAAACGAAGCCGAAATCAATGCTCAGCGCGAACGCGTCGAAGCTTTGAAAGCCAAATTGGCCGGCATTAACAAAGAACAGGCTAAACTGTTGAACGGTGTCGCCGATTACTTTGTTGAAAAATCCGTTTGGATGCTGGGCGGCGACGGTTGGGCTTACGATATCGGCTACGGCGGTATCGACCACGTTCTGTATTCCGGCAAAAACGTCAATGTTTTGGTCATGGATACGGGTGTGTACTCCAACACGGGCGGACAGCAGTCCAAAGCCACCCCGATCGGCGCTTCGGCGAAATTCGCGGTTGCCGGTAAGGCGATCCCCCGCAAAGACTTGGGTATGATTGCCATGGCGTCCGAAAACGTTTACGTCGCTCAGATCGCCAAGTCGGATCGTAGCCATGTCG
>JAZNBT010000133.1:0-14350 GCA_045587165.1 Alphaproteobacteria bacterium
TTGAAAATCGGCGATAAGGTGAAATTACGCGATATTTTGCGTGGTATTATCGTTCAATCGGGAAATGACGCTTGTATCACGGCTGCCGAAAATATCGCCGGTTCCGAAAAAGAATTTGTAGAGCAAGCCAATCAAAAGGCTGAAGAAATGGGCTTGTTCAATACTCATTTGGCCAATTCGACCGGTTGGCCGAATCCGGATCATTACATGTCTCCCAAAGATTTGGCCGTTTTGTCTTCTCGGATTATTCGCGACTTTCCGGAATATTACAGCATTTATTCGGAAAAAGATTTTTCCTATAACGGTATAAAACAGGAAAACCGAAATCCGTTATTATTTTTAATGCCCGGAGTTGCCGACGGAATAAAAACCGGACATACGTCCGTATCCGGATACGGTTTGGTCGGATCGGCTCAAAAGGACGGTCGGCGGATTATTATGGTTATTAACGGTTTGAAAACCATGAAAGAACGCAGTGAAGAAGCCCAGAGGTTGATGCTGTGGGGATTCAGAAATTTTGATAATTATCCTGTTTTGAAAAAAGACGTTAAAGTCGTTAATGTTCCTGTTTGGTTGGGAACTCAGCGTACCGTCAATGCCGTGCCGGATCAGGATATTATCCTTACCCTTCAAAAAGGAAAGCAAAAAGAAGTTAAAGCAAAGGTGATTTATGAAACGCCTTTAAGCGCCCCCGTGAAAAAAGGACAAAAAATTGCTTCTTTAACGTTGGAGATACCGGATCAGGAATCAAAATCCGTTGATTTATTCGCGGCCGATGATGTTAAACGGCTGGGATATTTCGGCAGATTGAAAGAATTGATCAAATATTTCTTGTTTCAAAATATTAATCAGGAATAATCACCGTGAAATCAAATTTTTTTATAACATTTGAAGGAGGAGAAGGAGCCGGCAAATCGACTCAAGCCCGATTATTAGCGGATTTTTTGGAAAAGCAAGGGGCTTCGTGTGTTTTAACTCGGGAACCGGGCGGTTCTCTCGGCGGAGAAGAAATAAGAAATTTGGTCGTCAAGGGGGCTGTCGGACGTTGGGATGTTATGACCGAAGCTTTGTTGATGTTTGCGGCTCGCCGCGATCACTTGGTTAATACGGTATGGCCCGCTTTAAGAGAGGGAAAAACGGTTATTTGCGACCGTTTCGCCGATTCAACAATGGCTTATCAGGGCTTCGGATACGCAGATAAGGGATTGGGGCAGGCAACAGTCGAACAACTGTATCAGATTGTTGTCGGTTCTTTTAAACCGGATCTGACAGTTATTTTGGATATGCCTGTTGAAGCCGGCGTGGAACGGGCATTAAAACGTGATGCAAACGTTAACCGTTATGAAAAAATGGGGTTGGATTTTCACCGTAATTTGCGCCAAGCTTTTTTGGAAATAGAAAAAAAAGAACCCGACAGATGCGCGGTTATTGATGCAACAGGCTCGATAGAGGAAATTCATTCCGCCGTTGTTTCCGTTGTTCAAAAGCGATTGTTGGATTTGAAACCGCATGAATGAATTTGACGCAAAAGCCCCTGAAGAACAGATCGATTTATTCGGTCATGACGATGCTCAGAAAATTTTGCTGGATTTATGGAATAAAGAACGTTTGGCCGGTTCTTGGTTGTTTTGCGGTCCGCGCGGAATCGGTAAAGCGACTTTGGCGTATCGTTTAGCCAGATTTATATTGTCTCAACCGATAGAAACCTCTCAGAATAATTTATTCGGTGAACCGGATATCCCTGACTCTCTGTTTGTTGCTGAAAATCATCCCGTTTTTAAATCTGTCGCTCAAAGGATGAATCCGGGGCTGAAAGTCATTGAATGCGGGTTAAAAGAGGATGAAATAAAAAATCGTCAGGCGTTGATTGATGCCGGAAAGTCGCTTGACCCTGAAACGGAAAGAAATCGTAAACGCTTTGATGAAATCAGAATTACCGATATTCGTGAGGCTGAAACATTTTTGCATTTAACGGCAGGTGCAAACGGTTGGCGGGTTGTTATCATTGATGCTGCAGACGATATGAATACCAATGCCGCTAATGCTTTACTGAAATCGTTGGAAGAACCTCCCGATAAAACATTAATAATTTTGATCAGCCATATCCCTGGAAAGTTATTGCCGACCATTCGTTCCAGATGCAGAAAATTGGCAATAAAGCCGTTGCCGAATAATGAATTGGAAAATATTCTCAAAACAAAAATCAATATTCTTTCCGATGAAGACTGTCGTTCTTTGACTTTATTGGCCGAAGGCAGTCTCGGAAAAGCATTAACTTTGGCGGATAACAACGGATTGAGCATATTCAAACAGACGCTTGCTTTATTTTCGGATTTTCCGGAAATGTCCGTTTCTAAAATATATGATTTTGTTGAGAAATCGTTGAAAGACAAAGATCTTTTAAAAATGGCTCAGGCTCTGTTAATACAGTGGTTGAGCGATGTTTGCGTTTCAACGGAAAAAACGGATAAAGAAGAAATTTTTCCATCCGAGGCATCGTTTAGAAAACGGTTGCAAAATGCAATTCCCGTGTTGAGATTAATGGACTTAACCGATGAAATGCAAAAGGCTTTTGCCGATATCGATTTGGAGCAAAAGCAGGTTTTCGTGAATGCTTTTCTGACCTTGCAACGGGAGGCCGGTTAAATGTTTTTTGTCGACAGTCATTGTCATCTGAATTTTCCGGATTATCGTTCAGAACAGGATAAGATAATCAAACAGGCGGAAGATCTGGGAATAGAACGTTTTTTAACCGTCTGCACAAAATTGGAGGAATTGCCGGATTTAATCGCTTTGACACGACGGAATCCGCATGTCTTTGCATCAGTCGGTGTTCATCCGGAATATGCAACAGAGCAGGGGGGGCATTCTGTTTCGATAAACGATATCCGTGTTGCCGCACAAGATCCTAAAATCATAGCGATTGGAGAAGCCGGATTGGATTATCATTACGGCGCACAAGAAACCCATGAAGCGCAAAAAGAGTTGTTTCGTATGCAATTGAAAGCGGCAAAACAATCCGGTTTGCCGATTATTATTCATTCTCGCGAGGCCGAAGACGATACAATCGCATTGTTGCGGGAAGAAGCAAGCTCTGAGTTACGCGGGGTTCTTCATTGTTTCTCATCGCAAGAAAGGCTGGCTCAAGCAGGTTTAGAGCTTGGATTTTACATTTCGGCATCCGGAATTATTACGTTTAAATCGGCAGATGAATTGCGTCGTATCTTTAAAACCGTTCCGATGGATCGTTTGTTGATTGAAACGGACGCTCCGTTTTTGGCTCCGGTTCCGTTCAGAGGACGCAGAAACGAACCCGCGTTTATGATAAAAACGGCAGAAACTTTAGCGGATCTCAAAGAAGTCGGTTTAGATCAGTTGCGCCATCAAACTACCGAGAATTTTTTCACTTTATTTCCAAAGGCATTTTGACATGAAAATAAAAATTTTAGGTTGCGGCGCCGCCGGCGGAGTTCCCATGGTCAGCAGAGGTTGGGGAAAATGTGACCCGAACAATTCTAAAAACCGCCGATTAAGAACCTCTTTATTATTGCAGCATAATAAACAAAATCTGCTGTTTGATACCGGACCGGATTTAAGAGAGCAATTATTATCCGCTCAGATCAAAGATTTAGCGGCTGTTTTATATACTCACGAACATGCCGATCATACTCATGGTATTGATGATTTGCGTGAAATAAATCGCGCCATGCAAAAAGGTATCCCTGTTTACGCGAATGCGACAACATTAAATCTGCTGAAAGATCGATTCAGCTATGCTTTTTATCCGATAAATATTGAAAAAGAAACGTTTTTTCATCCTTGGTTGGAACCTAATTTGATAAAACCCGGCGAGGCGTTTTATATTAAAGATTTAAAGATTATTCCGTTTGTTCAAGATCACGAATGGACTACCAGCTTAGGTTTCAGAATTAATAACTTCGGATATTCGACTGATGTCGTTCATCTGTATGAATCCGCTTTGTCCGTATTGAAAGGCGTTGACACTTGGGTTGTCGGCTGTTTGTCCGAGCAAGATCATCCCAGCCATGCTTCACTGCGCCGTGTTTTGGAATGGGTCGATATTTTAAAACCGAAAAGAACCATTCTGACGCATATGTCCATCAATTTGGATTATGATTCTTTATGCGCATCGTTACCCAAAAGTATAGAGCCCGGATATGACGGCATGGAATTTGATGTGGATTAATCAAAACTTCCGGCTTTAATGATATCTTTTTTGAACGGAAGAGAAGAGGGCCGGCGGGACGGCTTTAGTTTTACAAAGCATTCCGGCTGATAGAAATGGAATAATTGCACTTGTCTTAATAACTGTTGGCGTCGGGATTGCGTATGCTGAAAAGAGAGCTCGCGAAAATCAATCTTGAATTATTTCTCAAGATATGAGATTATAAAAATGGTTCTGGAAATGTTTATCAAAAAAAACCATACCCCCCAGGTGGCAGCCTAGGGGGTATTTCTTTAATAAGCTTTGTTAGCAAAGGCTATTAACAGAAAGAAAATAATTAATATTGTTATCAAAAATTTTCCGGTTCTTTGGGTTCTTTTAATGTTTATCACCTCCTTTCTTTAAAAGTGATTGGAGGATGTGCCGGAAAAACCAAACCGACACGATGAGCAGTTCTAAATGAAGAACTGCTCAAAGGCAATAAAAATATCTAGACGAACAGAGAGCCTGACGCCAGAACGGACAACCCGCCGATTTTTATAAGTATGCAGATCATTTTTGTATTTCCTTTTTCAGATAACGACTGACAGAGGCGGCGGACAGATCAAACATTTTAGCGATCTGTCCGTAAGAATAACCTTTGTCATGCAAATGCTGACAGCAATAAGCCAGAGCATACCGCTTCAATCCTTTTTTATGATTTTTAACCCGTGAGAGCGTCCAAGCGGCTGTTTCATAAGAAAGGCCAAGATTTTGTCGAGCGTCTTCAAAGGCATCGCGTTCCGGGACGCCTTGAGCGATCAGATAGTTGTAATCTTTGATAAAGAGCATTGAAGGAACGCTCTTAGGGCGCTCAGTTGTCAAAATGATGAAATTTGAAATTTGCTCGGCTTCAGCGCTCAAGGTAACGAGTTTAGATCTGAGTTCATCGATCCGGGCCTTGATAGCGTCCGGATCGGAAGCGTACAGAAACATGATCATATCCTTTCTAAAGTTAGAGTTTTCAAGAATTTATAGATATCGGATCAACGAAAATAAAAACCTAACAAAAACAAGACGTTATAAAGCGTAGCCTCCCCCGTACATTTAACATAATAAGCATTATGCGACAATAGCATAATGTTTGTGTGGGTGGGGCTTCCCACAATAAGGCGGACAACTGGGATTTTTCAAATGTTCTTGTGTTTTTATTAAAGAGGATTTTCAAGAATAATTATGCGACTTTTATCGTTTTCGTTATTAACACTATATTTTTGAAAGGATTTACTATGTTTTTCAAATACATAGACGCTGAAACTGTGTCAAAAGCTCTAGACGATATACGTTTTGAGTTCCAAGAACATTTTCAGGCCGCAAATTCCAAAATTAAGGACTTACAACACTCCCTTGAGCTCTACGAGTTCAAAAACGCCGACAGACAGCTTGTCATTACGGAAAAAGTCGAAGCTCTCTTTAAACAAGGCCTTCCCTCTTCTCTTGCCATGCAAAAAGTCGCCCGTGAAACCGGATTATGTCTTTCTACGGTGCAATTCATTTGGGGAACTTCAAACCGACAATATAAAGCGTTCCAAGAATACGCCCGAGCTTATCTCTATCAGGAACTCTTAAAACAAGGTCTGACGAAAAATCAAATCAAGCTCTTGATTAAACTTCCCAGAAAGAAACTACTAAACAAGGATTTAAAAGAATGTATTGCATATTTATAAAAATCGGAAGTCTGGCCGTTCTGGCGTCCGGCTGTCTGTTCGTCTAGATTAAAAACTTGCCCTTGTTTCGGTTTTGCTTTATTTATGGCTCTGCAGTCTGGAACTTATCCCGGATTGCGTCACAACCGAAAGGAAGGTGATATATTTGCTAAATACAAAAAGCCTTCAACTGGTTTTACTGGTTGTTGTTCTTTTTCTAAGTTTGACTAAATCGGCTTGGTAAAGAAAAAAGGCGTTAGGGTTGCCGCCCTGACGCCTTTTGCTTATCTTATTTGCTAAATACAGCATTATAATACATAAATTCTTTTTTTATTTCAAGTCCGATTTTTGCCGGTGTTTTTGTTCAGCATAAATAATTCCGATTGTCATTGCCGCAAATATTAAGCCGATTATCCCGTTTTTATCAGCGGGGATGCCCTGTAAAAGCAATGAAACACCGCCCGCCGTAATAACAGAACCGGTCAGAAAATCCCGTCGATATTCCGATTCTTTCAATTTTTGCAAAACGCTTTTATTTTCTGCCATTTTTTAAAACTCTGCGATACCAAGCATACCGAAAACGAGCGTCCAGATTCTGCCGTTAACGTATAATAACCTTGTTTTGATCCCCAAATCAACAAGTCGCGCAAAATCAACTGATACGCCATGCCCCAAACGCAAACCCAGCCGATTCCGTTACGCCAAGCCAAGATGCAGCGCGCGTGTCCGATTTTGACATATCGCGGTTTTCCGCCGCCTGCTCCGCTTTATATTGCTGACGTTTATCCGCGTTCGGGAATATCCGTTTGAACATTTTAGATACAAAATCAAACATCTTTTGTCCGTTCCTCTAAAATAACCAAACGTCTGTCAAGCCGGCTGTAAACCAAGTATAAAGCAAACGCAAACGGCATATTTCCGACGGTTTGAATGATCAGCTGTTCAATCATAAAATCTTTTTCCATTTTAGAAACGCGTAACCGGCAGCCACAATTAAAATTGTTTTGCTGTAATCCGATTTCGTCATAAACGGCGTCATAAGCCTTTCCGGCGACATTTTCCTTTTGGAACAACTCGATTTGCTTGCCGGTAATCGATTGGATTTTCCCGTTCAATTCGTCAATAACGGATTGATCTATGTTGCCTTTTTCTTCAGAAAGCGTTATATTTATATCTGAAGCCGTTGAAAGGGGCATGGATTTGGTCTCCATGTTACTCTTTCTCCGGCTTCTTTTTTCATCCAAAAACACGTCGTAGAACAAATTCCCGTTTTCATCAACGCCGATCAGCGTTTCCGTTTTAACGGCCTGACCGTCTATGATTGCTTCGTTGTATAACGGAATGAAACCGACAATTCCGTCTTTGCGTTCGTGCTTCGGCGCTTCCTTTTGTCCGACCATTGACGTTTCAATCAATTCTTTCAAACGCGGGACAAGAGCCAACTTTCTTTTATCTGCGGAATATTTAAAAAATTCATCAATTCCTTTTCCTGAAATTCTGATTTTCCCTAATTCGGGATGAACGATATTTTGTTTTCTGACGGTTTCTTTCAGATACGCTTTTGCATCGGAACGTATTCCCTTAATGTCCGGCTTTGTCGATACGTCTGAAATATTAGCCGTAACCGGATTTCTGCCCGCCAACTTTTCGGCATATTCGGCGGCCGTCTTGGAAACAAAACGGTCGACGGCCTTTTCTTTGGTATCGCCGTCTTTCTTAATGCGCTCGAAAACAACATCGGACACGGAATTCTTACGACCTAAAATCGCCTGCTTCGCCCAATAGGACGGGTTCGTAATATCCTGATTGATGCGTTCGGCGGATATTTCCTGACCGCGGCGCGTCTGCTCCAACGTATGCTTTCTCAATACGCGCAGATATTCTTCCGTATTGCCCTGCTTTAACATTTCCTGTTCATAGGCGATTAAAACGGCCGTACGAATGACGTTGTCAGGCATCGGCTTTTCGCCGTCAATCATCTGACGGACACCGTCCAACCCGTCGCGTTCGATTAACATCTCCGCCTGCTGCGCGCTTTGCTCCAACGTAACCGGATCATAAAACACGTTTTGCGGATCCTCTTTTAGCATGCCGTTGATTTTGTTTAACCGGTTCTGCCGTTCGGCGGCGGCGGACACTTTTCCGGCGGACGCTTCAACGGCCAAAGGAACAACCGGAACGGACACGCCGGCACTTTCGGTCTGTCCGGATACATCCGCGGCAGTGGTTGTTTCCGTTTTGGAAATAACCTCTTTTTTCCCTTTTTCCTCTTTTTCTTTTTCCCGATCGACATTGACGGGCGGCAAAACGGTATCCGGCAACGTTCCGGTCGTCATTGATTGGAAAAACCTGACCATATCCGTTGTCAACGGCTTCTTGGACGGCTGGTTCATGTCGTCATAAACAGCCTTTAACCAACGGTCGTATTCGGCATAAATCGGGTTCATCGGATTTTCGGGCAGATTGCCGTTCAACAAATACTGCTCGTACCCTCTGGCAAACCGTTCCTGCGCACGCCTTGTCAACGGACGCCCTTGTTCGACGCCCAACCAATCCATGGCGATATCATACCGGTCCATATACGCATCTGACGCCAAACCGGAATTGACCCAGCCTTCCATTTCCGACAACCAAAAATGCGCAAATTCGTGCGGCAAAGTCGAATAATCCGCCTTTTCCGTAATCTTCAACAACCGCTTATAAGGACTGTAACTGCCCTTAACGCCGCCGCCGGATTTTAAAGCTGTTTGCAAATATATATTCTCGCTTTCAGAGTATGTACCTTTGTTAGAGGTGGATTTTATTTGGTTGCTCTCAAATGCGATAAGCTCATAAAGTTCCCCATCTTCATACAGCATAACTCCGTCATATCCTTTGTCTTGCAACCACTCACGGACTTTTATGCCAGAATCTTCTCTTTCTCCAAGCGTAATACCGTGTTCCTGATATGCTGTTTTCCAGTCTGCAGGATTTTCAATCCTTAAATAAACCTCGTGCTCATAAGGACCGTATTCTTGATAAGGGTCTGATTGAGGTGCAAAGAAAACACCTTGTATCTCTATGGATGTTCTTGCATATTCTCTGCTCAATACTTCTCTTGGTGCACCGGAATTGTGATAAACGACAATCGGCCTTTCCTGCTCATCGACGACCTTACTATCACCGAACCATTTATAAAAGTTCTGTAATGCTTTAGCACTTTTTGCAATTCTTTCGCCGTTTGAATTGTAAACAGTTTTTTCTTGCCCGTTTATGTTAATCGTTTCTCCTTCGTATTCAGGATAAATATCGTCCAGACGTGCGTTTTCATCGGCAACATCAAAACTTTCCTGAAAAAACACACCTTTGTTTAACGCATCGTTGTTTTCCGCTTCAATTTTAGCTATAATATCTTTCAGGGAATGACCCAATGGACGACTTTTAGAATCTGGTTTACTGGGATTCGCTTGGGCTTCCCCTTTTTTTAACCATGTTTTATCGGTTAATTTAAAAACGGTCCCCAGTATATTCCTGCCGTTTTTCAATCGCTCAAAAGAAACGCCGTATTCCGTCCCGTTTACATCGACGGACATTTTAACCGGTACGCCAGAGTATCTTTGATAATCCCCGTAATATGCCTCATTTATTTTTCCTTCATTCAGCGCATAAAATACATTCGACAATTCTTCGGATGTTATGGAATGCTTATTAACATCATGCCGAACCGTATCCGAAGGAATATCAAAAAAAACATCGCCGACTTGTTTTTGAAAAAATATCGGTCGTTTTTCTTTCCCCGATACAACAATATCATAAAATTCCTCTATACTTTCCGCTTTGCTAGGGAACATCGCCTGTTCTAAAACATTCCCGTCCGCATCGACAATCCTTTCGCCGATTTTAAACTTAATCCCGCCGTCTTCAAAAACGATATCGGACGCTTTCAAAACGTCATCGATTGACGTTTTTCTGAAATTCGCTTCGGCCAAAACCTGATCGGCGAACATCGCGGCCGTTTCCGAGACATACGTTGCCCGCGCTGCTTCGTCCGTGAACAATGCGGACAAACCGCCGACGCCTTTTTGGAATAACGTTCCCTGATTGGGATCCGGTTCGACGGCGCTTTCGGAAACGACGGACAGATTTAAAATATCGTCCAAACTTCCCGCGTCCTTACCGTTGATTTTATTTCTGTAATAACGCATCAAATCGGAATTCAGATAAAAACGGTCCAACGCCGCCGACTGCATATTCAGCTTTTCAACCTCGGCCGCGATGTTTTCAGGCGTCGCCTCAAACTTCAGCCCCATTTCTTCGGCGGCCTGCGGATTACGCAAAGCCCCTTTGACCGCTCTGATTTTCTCGCCGATGAACGACTTGTCCTTTGCGACCATCGACGCGATTTTTTCCTGCTCTTTCAAATAAGAAGCATCAAAGCCGAACAAGTCTCCCTGTTCGGCTTTATTCGCGTTTTCCGGAACGGCCTGGTTTATGATTGAAACAAACGCCTTCAGCTCTTCTGCTGATAATTTTCCAGCTCTAGATAATCCGGCAGCTTGGGCAGCGTCGCTCCGGGGTGCTCCTTCAGATATTGCGACCGCTTTTCGTTCAGATATTTTGCCGCTGAGAAATTGAGATCGTACATCATCCGATCCAATTCGCGCAATCTTCCAGGCGTTAATTCCTTTCCGCGCCAAAAGTCCTCCATTTCTGGCGGCTTCTTCGCTGAGTTCTGGTCTTCTTTCAAAGTATCGGACATAATCTTTCGTTGTTCCTTTCTCGTCTTTAATGTTGGATTCCACGTCAAACTGCTGAGCGTCTCTAACCGTAAATCCGTCCGCTTCCTTGACGATTTGTGCCGGTATTGTACTCTCGCCCGTCCGTCTTGCCAAGTCCAAACGGTGCCTTCCGGTGATAACTTCATGCCGTCCGTCCAAACGCTCCCAAATAACAATCGGCGGCAAAAAAACTCCGTTTGATAAGATCAAGCGGAGTGAAAATCATATGCAAATAGTAAACAGTTCTAATCAGCTAATTTCATAGAAATGATGCTGTCTGGATCGGTTACGGTCCCGTTGTTGCCGGAGCCTTTTTTAATCTTGTCAATAAATTCCATGCCTTTAATGACTTTTCCCCAGACGGTATATTGCTTATCCAACCATGGACATTCGTCAAAGCAGATGAAAAATTGACTGTCCGCGCTGTGAATATCCATTGTTCTGGCCATGGAACATGTTCCGCGAACATGCGGTTCGTCAGAAAATTCCGCACGTATCAACTGACCGCTGCCGCCTCTGCCCGATCCGTCAGGACAACCGGTCTGAGCCATAAAACCTTCAATAACACGATGAAATTTCAGTCCGTCATAAAATCCTTGAGAAACAAGCTCCTTAATTCTGGCGACATGTTTCGGCGCCAAATCCGGTCGCATCTGAATTTCAACGATACCGTCTTTCAATTCCAACAACAGGATATTTTTATCTTTTTCTGTCATTTTATTTTTCCTATCTCTTTATAGCGGGCGATTAATTTTTCTGCAATTTCAGGAGAAACCATACTGGAAATATCACCGCCTAACTTACAGATTTCTTTTGCAAACACCGATGAAACAAATTGATGCTTTTCGGAAGCCATCAAAAAAACAGTTTCGATGTTTTCGTTCAATCGTCGATTCATTGCGCACATTTTAAATTCATATTCAAAATCGGAAACGGCGCGCAAACCGCGAAAGATCATTTGGGCATTGTTTTCCTTGGCAAAATTAACCAAAAGCGTATCAACCAAAGGTTTGACTTCAATGCAGTGATTTTTTTGGTATTTTTTTACGGCGTTTTTAGTCATTTCGATCCGTTCGTCAATACTGAACAAAGAATTTTTGTTCTGATTGACGGCAACGCCGATGATCAGCCTGTCCGTCATCGCCGCGGCTCGTTCAACCAGATTTAAATGTCCGTAAGTAATCGGATCGAAAGTCCCCGGATAAACACCGATGAGCTCAGACATTGTCTTCCCCCGCATTTTCGGCAGAAGCTGCACTGTTTTCGTTTTCTTCCGTATCTTCCGTCAGCGCCTGTTCATCATCTTCGTAATCTTCGATGCAGGTTGCGGAAACAACATGCTCGGAATCATTCAAACGGAACATAATCACGCCCATTGTGTTACGACCGGCGATACGCACATCTTTTATAGGCATACGAATCAGCTTTCCTCCATCCGTCACCAACATAACCTGAGCAGTATCCGTTACAGGGAAAGAAGCAACAACCTTATCATTACGCTTGGTGTTATCAATATTTGTAACGCCCTGCCCACCGCGGCCGGTAATACGGTATTCGTAAGCCGACGTCCGCTTGCCGTAACCGCTGTCGGCAACGGTCAAGATAAACTCTTCATCCGCCTGCATTTTTTGGAATTCTTCATCGGACAAGACGACGGTTGAAACGACTTCTTCCTCCGAAGCCCCCTCTTCGCTATCATCCATACGACGCAAAGCCTTAGCCATTTTCAAATAAGCATAACGCTTTTCGATTTCGACATCCGTATGTTTCAGTACGGACATGGAAATAACCTCGTCACCTTTACCCAAACGAATACCGCGAACACCCGTAGACGTTCTGCCGGAAAAAACGCGGACTTCGGAAACCGGAAAGCGAATGGATTTGCCGCCTCTGGCCGCCAACAAGATATCCTGTTCGTCCGTACAGATTTTAACATCAATCAAAGTGTCGCCTTCATCCAACTTCATCGCGATTTTACCGTTCGCCTTTACATCAATGAAGTCGGACAGCTTGTTACGACGCACATTCCCCGAACGGGTTGCGAACATGACATCCAAGTTTTCGCTTTCTTCCTCGTTTTCAGGCAACTGCATAATCGTTGTAATACGTTCGTCCTGCTTCAACGGAAGCAAGTTAATCAACGCCTTTCCGGTTGATTGCGGAGATCCGACCGGCAAACGATAGACCTTCATTTTATAAACCAACCCCAATGAAGAGAAGAACAACACCGGCGTATGCGTGCTGGCGACGAACAGATTTGTGATGTAATCTTCTTCGTGCGTATTCATACCCGTACGCCCCTTGCCGCCGCGTTTTTGCGCGCGATAAGCGGACAACGGAACGCGCTTGATATATCCCGTATTTGTTACCGTAACGACCATATCCTCACGCTGAATCAAATCTTCGATATCGTGTTCAAATTCAACATCTTCAATCGTGGTGCGGCGCGGCGTTGAGAATTCTTCTTTTACAGCGACCAGTTCATCACGCATGATGCCGTACAATTTTTCACGAGAAGCCAAAACCGATAACAATTCTTTAATCACGCCGCCAAGTTCGCGCAATTCATTATGAATCTTTTCGCGTTCCAAGCCCGTCAAACGATGCAAACGCAAATCCAAAATGGCATCCGCTTGTTTTTCAGACAGCATGCATTTACCGTCAACGGCTTCGTATTCCGGATCGTCAATCAGATCAATCAACGGAACGATTTCCTGAGCGTCCCAAGAACGCTTCATCAATCCTTCTTTTGCAACCGATCTGTTCGGGGCGTTGCGGATCAATTCAATAACCGGATCCAGATTTTCAACGGCAATCGCCAAACCGACCAACAAATGAGCGCGATCGCGAGCCTTGCCCAATTCATAGATGGTTCTGCGGCGAATGACCTCTTCTCGGAAAGCGATGAAAGCCGCAATCATTTCGCGCAAGTTCATCAATTGCGGCCGACCGGCGTTCAAAGCGATCATGTTTGAACCGAAACTGGTCTGCAAGGACGTATAGCGGAACAGCTGATTTAAAATAATTTCAGGATGGAAATCACGTTTGATTTCGATCACGACGCGAATCCCCTGACGATCGGATTCATCGCGAATATCTGCAATACCTTCAACGACCTTATCGCGAACCAGTTCGGCAATTCGCGAAATCATCGACGACTTATTCACCTGATACGGAATTTCGGTGACGATAATGGCCCAACGATCCTTACGAATTTCTTCAATATGCGTTCTGGCGCGCATAATGACGGAGCCTCTGCCCGTCAATTCCGTGGAACGGGACCCCGAACGTCCTAAAATCAAACCGCCCGTCGGGAAATCCGGTCCCGGAACGATTTGCAACAATTCTTCGTCCGAAATATCGGGATTGTCGACATAAGCAATGGCAGCATCAACAACTTCGCCCAAGTTATGCGGCGGAATATTTGTCGCCATACCGACGGCGATCCCCCCTGCTCCGTTTACCAGAATATTCGGGAAACGAGCCGGCAGAACGGACGGTTCCATAACCGTTGCGTCATAGTTCGGCAGGAAATTGACCGTATCACGATCGATATCGTCTAACAAGTTATGAGCGGACGAAGCCAATCGGGCTTCGGTATAACGCATGGCGGCGGGAGGATCCCCGTCAATGGAACCGAAGTTTCCCTGAGAGGAAATCAAAGGAACGCTCATTGAAAAATCCTGAGCCATACGCACCATGGCGTCATAAATCGCCGCATC
>JAZNBT010000134.1:0-7746 GCA_045587165.1 Alphaproteobacteria bacterium
CCCATGATCAGGAAGAAGCGTTGGCCATGTCCGCGCGAATTGCCGTTTTAAATGAAGGCATGATCGAACAGGTCGGTACGCCGATTCAGATTTACGAAGAACCCAAAAATATGTTTGTCGCCAAATTCGTCGGCGAAATCAATATTTTTGACGGTATGGTCATCAAAGTCGGCGATAACGATTTCGAAACAATCGTCGAAGGCATGTTTTACCGGTTGCGCAAACCGTCAACGTTTGAAGTCGTTCGAGGATCCAAAATCAAAGTGTTGTTGCGACCCGAAGATATGGTCGTCAGCAAGGTCAACGATCCCGAAGCCGAAGCGCCAGACAACGCTTTGCGCGGTGTGATCAGTTCTTTGGTTTACAAAGGGCGCACGATCGATCTGTGGATTCAGACCGCGGGCGGCAATATGGTTATGGCAACGCAGTTTTTTAACGAAGACGATCCCGATATCATTTATGAACTGAACGATGTTGTAAACGTCAGCTGGATCAAAGACTGGGAGGTCATTCTGCCAGATGCTTAAATCCGCGGATAATTTTTGCCGTCAAGCGGTGTTGTATTTTATTTTCATCTGGTTCGGGTTGATGGTGTTCGCGCCGAACCTGTTGGTTTTGTTGGCCAGTTTTTTATCGCGCGATCCCGTCTGGTATTTGCGTCTGCCGCTGAATTTGCAAAATTACGTCGCTTTGGCGGATCCGCGTTTGTTGTCGGTGATTTTAAAATCTTTAAATCTGGCGTTTTTTACAACGCTGTTTTGTTTGCTGATCGCGTATCCGTTTACATATTTTATCGCTCGTTTCGCCAAAGAATACCGCGCGTTGTTTCTAATGCTGATTATCGTGCCGTTTTGGACGAACTCGTTAATCCGTAATTATGCTTTGATTTCGATTTTAAGCGAAAACGGTATTTTGAATACGTTTTTAATGAAATGGGGGATCATTTCGCAACCGTTAAAGCTCTTGTACACGAATTTGGCCGTGTTTATCGGTATGGTGTATACGCTGTTGCCTTTTATGATTTTGCCGTTGTATGCCGTTTTGGAAAAAGTGGATTTAAGCTTGTTGGAAGCGGCGGAAGATTTGGGGGCGGGGCCGACGGCCGCGTTTTTCCGCGTCATCGTTCCGATCAGTTTGCCCGGTATAGTCGCCGGCTGTATTATGGTTTTTTTGCCGGCGCTGACGTTGTTTTATGTTTCCGATATTTTAGGGGGGGCGGATTCCGTCGTTGTCGGCAGCGTGATCCGTGATCAATTCATGGTGATCAAAGACTGGCCTGTCGGAGCGGCGATTAATATTGCTCTGACGGTCTTTATGCTGTTTTTGCTGCATCTGTATTATAAAAGCGGAAATTCCGTCGATCAGGAGCAGCCGATATGGTAAAGCGGATTTTGAAATATCTGTATATCGCCGCGGTTTATTTGGTGCTGTACGTACCGTTATTGGTGACGATCGTTTTTTCGTTTAACAACTCCGCTTCCGCGGATGCTTGGCACGGTTTTACGCTGAAATGGTATGAAAGTCTGTTAACGGATAAAAGCCTGATCAGTTCCGCTTTTAGATCTTTGTTCTTGGCTACAGCGGCGGCAACGTCCGCGACGGTCGTCGGCACGATTATCGCAATCGCGTTGCACAGGTATCGTTTTATCGGTCAAAAGGTCGTTTACGGATCGTTGTCCGTTATTATGCTCTCTCCTGAGATTATTCAGGGGATTTCCTTGGTCATGACGTTTGTCATTTTGGGGATTCCGTTGGGATTTACGACGCTTCTTTTGTCGCATACCGTGTTTTGTTTTCCGTTTGTTACGGTTACGGTTTTGGCGCGGTTAAAAGGGGTAAACCGTAATTTGGCTGAATCCGGTGCCGATTTGGGAGCTTCGGATGTCGATATTGTTCGCTTTATTTTAATTCCTCTGATTTTGCCGGCCGTTTTTGCCGGTTGGCTGATGAGTTTCACGTTGTCGATCGATGATGTCATTATCAGTTTCTTTGTCAGCGGAAAAGAATATGAAATTCTGCCGCTGAAGATTTATTCCATGGTCAGAACGGGCATTCAACCGGATGTAAACGCTTTGTGTGCGGCGTTGTTCTTTGCGACGTTTTTTGTCGTTATGGTTTCTTATCGGTTGGTGCGCAGGAAAAAGTAATCTTTGAGAAAAACGATAAAACGCTTGTTGTTTTTATCACCAAGCGTTTACAATGTTTTTACCTGTTGCTAAGATAATCAATAGATTAAGATTTTCAGTCGCAATCATGCGGACTTTTTTTGTTAAAGTGGGGAAAAAATGAATTTATCTAAGGGCTTTGCAATGTTTTCCGGCAGTCGTGCTTTGGAAAACAAAATTGATGAATTTTTAGATCGTATTTCAGAAGCCGGCTTGATTTACAGAAAAGCCATTCATGTGTTTCTGGAACACGGAGTGACCGAGGATTTCGTTATGCATGCCGAACAGATCGGTCATATCGAAAGCCGCGCGGACGAACTGCGTCGTGAAATCGAAACCGGATTGTATGAACAAAACTTGATTCCCGATCTGCGTGCCGATGTTTTAAGCTTGGTTGAAGATTTGGACGCCATTTTGAACGCTTACGATGCCAGCGGATATCGTTTTACGATTGAACAGCCCGTTTTTCCCGCGACATTGCATCCTGATATTCTGGCAATCGTGGAGTCCGTGACAAATTCCGTAGAACAGATTACAATCGCCGCTCGTACGTTCTTCCGCGATTTTAATTCCTGTCGCGACTATATTCACAAAGTGCGCTTTTATGAAAGCGAAGCCGACCGCATCAGCACGAAAATCAAACGTGCCGTTTATGCGTCGGATTTGCCTTTGGCCAATAAAATGCACTTGTCTAGCTTCGTCGAAATGATCGATAATTTGGCGGATATGGCTGAAGACATTACCGATAAACTGGCTATTTACGTAATTAAACGCGATAACTAACCTTTTAATTCGGGGGATTTTCGGATGGTCGGAATAGCCGGTTTTATCTTTTTAAGCAGCGGTTTGTTTTTGGGATGGTCTTTGGGGTCTCAGGACGCTTCAAACGTTTTCGGAACCGCCGTCGCGACGCGTATGGTTAAATTTAAAACCGCCGCTTTGGTGTGCAGCATTTTTGTTATGCTGGGAGCCGTGATCAGCGGGGTCGGTACGGCCGATACATTAGGCAGTTTGGGGGCTGTCAATGCGATCGGCGGCGCTTTTGTCACGGCTTTTTCGGCCGCGTTTACCGCTTGCGTCGTCAGTAAAATCGGTCTGACCATTTCCGTATCCCAAGCCGTCGTTGGCGCCGTTATCGGTTGGAACTGGTTTACGCAATCCGTTACGGATACTGATTCACTGATAAAAATGGCGGGAACTTGGGTCGCTTGTCCGGTTATTTCCGGTTTGTTGGCCGTTCCCCTGTTCGCGTCGTTCAGTTATATTTCCAAAAAGGTGAAGTTATCCTTGTTGCAACGCGACTATTTGTTGCGTGTCGCTTTGGTCGTTACGGGGGCGTTCGGTTCTTATGCTTTGGGCGCGAACAATATGGCAAATGTCGTCGGCGTATTCGTTCCCGTCGTGCCGTTTTCCGATTTTATGTTGTTCGGTTATAAAATCACAGCTATTCATCAGCTGTTTTTTATCGGTTCCGTTGCCGTAGCGGTCGGTGTTTACACGTATTCCTACAAAGTGATGATGACGGTCGGCAAAGGGGTGATGCCTTTGACGCCTTTCGGCGCTTGGGTCGTCGTGTTGTGTCAGGGGTTGGTTTTGTTTTTGTTCGCTTCCGAAGGTCTGGAATATTTCTTGGCTTCGCACGGATTGCCGACCATTCCGTTGGTTCCCGTTTCTTCAACGCAAGCCGTTATCGGGGCCGTGTTGGGAATCGGTCTGTATAAAAGAAGCAAAAACATTCACTGGAAAATGCTGTGGAAAATTATGTTGGGCTGGGTCGCCGCGCCTGTCATTACGGCCGTATGTTGCTTTATTTTCCTGTTTATCATGCAAAACGTTTTCAGTCAGAAGGTGTTTATTCCGAAAACATATTCTTTATCCGCTTCCGTCTTAAACGAAATCGAAGCGAAAACGGATGTTCCGGTAAAATCTTTTGAAGTTTTGAAAGGGGAAAAATTCCAAGCCGGGCAGGAAGTCGTTTCCGCAATAAAAAAATATTATCCTGAATTGACGAATGATCAGGCTTTGAAGATTTTATCTTATGCCGAAGTCGTGCGGACAAAGATTGACGCCGAAAAGATTAACGCTTTGCCGGCAGATATGTTTTCCGACAAACAAAAAGAAGATATCACCTCTTTGTCCGGTAAAACATTTTTACATACTTGGGCGTTGCAAAACGTACTCAGCGAAATGAATCCCGAATGGAAAATGTTGGAAGAAAGCATTTTGAATAAACGGGACAACGGCCAGAAAAAACGCCGCTTTAATATATTGGAAAAGGTGTTCAAATGGGAATGACAGGGTTGTTTTTTCTTTCCAGCGGTCTGTTTTTAGGTTGGTCGCTGGGAGCAAACGACGCATCTAACGTATACGGGACAGCAGTGGCCTCCCGTATGGTTAAGTTTAAAACAGCGGCTTTGCTGTGCAGTGTCTTTTTATTGATCGGTGCGTTGATTGACGGTGTCGGCGCCGCTCATACCTTGGGCAGTTTAGGGGCCGTTAATGCGATCGGCGGTGCGTTTGTGACATCTTTCGCCGCGGCCTTTACGGTCTTTTTAATGACAAAGTACGGTTTGCCCGTTTCCGTTTCTCAAGCCGTCGTCGGGGCGATTATCGGATGGAACTGGTTTACGGACTCCATTACGGATTATTCATCGATTGTAAAAATCGCCAGCACGTGGATCGCCTGTCCGGTTCTGGGGGCTGTCTTCGGCGCGATTGTTTTCGCCGTGTTCAGGCAGATTTCAAAACATGTCAATCTGAGCCTGTTGCAGCGGGACGCATTGACACGTTTGGCGATGATCGTTACGGGGGCTTTCGGTTCCTATGCTTTGGGCGCGAACAATATGGCAAACGTCGTCGGCGTATTCATTCCCGTCGTGCCGTTTACGGAATTTTCGTTTTTCGGATTTGAAATTTCTCCCGTGCATCAGTTGTTTTTTGTCGGATCCTTAGCGGTTGCCGTAGGTGTTTATACGTATTCGTACAAAGTGATGATGACGGTCGGAAAGGGGCTGTTGCCGTTATCTCCGTTTGCTTCTTGGGTTGTCGTGTTGTCTCAGTCGGTCGTTTTGTTTATTTTCGCTTCCGAAGGTCTGGAATATTTCTTGGCTTCGCACGGATTGCCGACGATTCCATTGGTTCCCGTTTCTTCTACCCAAGCCGTTGTCGGTGCCGTTATCGGCATAGGCCTTTATAAAAAGGCAGCCAGAAATATTGATTGGACTGTTTTCCTGCGCATTATGTGCGGTTGGGTGATTACGCCGATTATTACGGCGGTAGTTTGCTTTATATCGTTGTACTTTATGAAGAATCTGTTCGACCAACCGGTCTATACGCCCAGAACATATAAAATTTCCGCCGGTGTATTAAACGAATTGAAGGAAAACGGTATTTCGGATCCTGACTTGAAAGAATTGATCGGCAAATCGTTTTCTTCCGGAAAAGCGATAGTTTCCGCGATTGAAGAACATAAAGAACTGACGAACAAACAGGAATTGATTGTTCTGAAATACGCCGAAGTCGTCAAAATAAAAATCGACAAGGAAAAAATTCCGATGCTCTCCGATAAAATCTTTTCCGCGCAGGAAAAGGCGGATTTGGCGGCGTTGTCAGACAAAGAGTTCCATTATCGTTGGGAAGTCGAGGATGCCTTGGTGCAACAAAACAAAGCGTGGCAGCCGAAGCCCGATACGGTCTTAAACAAGAAAATCAATAACGAAATTTCACAGCAATATAAGCTGATCGAAAGCGTTTTTAAATGGCAGTCTCAGGTTTAGTTTTCCTTGTTTAGTTAATTATCGTTCTGATGAAATATTAAAGCCCTGAAAATGTATTCAGGGCTTTTTGATAATGTTAAACAAAAAAAGAATTACTTAAGCGCAAACCAACTGTTTTAAATCTTCGTCTTCTTCCTGACGGTTTTCTTCAACTAAAGAAGCATAGTAGGTCGCCTGATCTACGATTTCATAATTGCTTTCGTCAGCAAAAACGGCGCTTAACAATGCGTTTGTGTCCGTATGACCTGA
Organism: Alphaproteobacteria bacterium; assembly: GCA_045587165.1. Taxonomy (GTDB): domain Bacteria; phylum Pseudomonadota; class Alphaproteobacteria; order CAAGCB01; family CAG-977; genus UBA11549. The sequence continues at coordinate 6,191 of JAZNBT010000134.1, forward strand.
ACGGGCGCCTGAAAATTCGGCAATCAGGGGAAGGCCGGCCATATACAAGTCGCCGACGGCATCCAACATTTTATGACGGACGAATTCGTTTGAATAACGCAAACCTTCTTTGTTCATAATGGTGTTGTCGTTGACCAAAATGGCATTGTCCAAAGATCCGCCGCGAGCCAAACCGATGGAACGCAACATTTCAATATCCTGCAGAAAACCGAACGTACGGGCGCGGCTGAACATATTTTTAAAGTTGGTCGCCGTTAATTCCAAATCCGCTTCCTGATGACCGATGATCGGAGCGGGAAAGTCGATGGAAAAGTGCATTTTTAACCCTTTTTCCGCCGGACGCAGGGAAACTTCCTTGTCGCCGCTTGTAAAGCTGACGGGCTTTAAAATGCGAATGGCTTTCAAGGGGGCGTTTTGAACCTTTGTTCCGGCACATTCCAACAGGAAAATGAACGGAGCGGCACTGCCGTCCATGACGGGCGTTTCCGGACCGTTAATATCAATCAACATATTGTTGATACCCATTGCATGGATTGCCGCCATTAAATGTTCAATCGTGGCGATTTTGACCCCGTCTTTATTTCCGACGCAGGTGCACATACGTGTGTCGACGACATAGTCATGATGGGCGGGAATATAAGCGTCCTGACCGGAAAGGTCGGTACGATGAAAAACGATGCCGGTGTTTACTTCCGCCGGTTTTAACGTCATGGAAATCTTATTTCCCGTATGCAGACCAATGCCAACACATGAAATCTCATGTTTGATTGTTTTCTGCTGATATTTTTCCATGTCAAAGCCCTTTCTTTCAAGAAATACTTTCTATACTATAGTTTTAACAACGCCTTCTGTTTTTTTCAAATCAAGCTTTGTTACGTTTTGTTACATTAACACTTTGTTAAATGTTTGTTTTTTTGGGAAAACAACTCAAAAAAAGCTGATAAAAAAAACGGCTGAATTTCAGCCGTATTTTTTTGTTTTAATGTTGTCTGAGGAACGACGGAATGTCCGATTCCTCTTCGGTTTGCATGGGCGGTTCCAGCTTTTTATCTTCGGCCGTCCTGCGTCCCGTTACAAATTGAAATAAAGACGGGCGAGTCTTTTCCGCGGGTTTGACGGCAGGCGGTACAATCGGCGGAACCGGTGCGGCGGCGGCCGGAGCCTGAGCCGAAACGGGAGCGGATACCGGAGCCGGTATCGGTGCAAACAAATCGTCTTGAGGCGCCGTCGTCGGTTGCGGTTTAGGTTGTGCCGCCGGTTGTTCATGAGAGAACAGCGATGTTTGAGGTTTGTCAGTTGTCGTCATTTTCGGCGTGAAAGATTCAAAAGAGGCCGGCTGTCTGATTTCATTTCCGCCGAACAGTTCGTTCGGAGCAGGCATTGCAGGCAGAATGTTGCTGGTCGTTTTCGGTGAAAATGAAACCGGCTGAGCCGCTAATGTCGGGTGGACCGGAGCCGCGGGCGGCGGAACGATATCGTCTTCTATGGTTAAAACGACATCGTTTTCATCTTCACAAAAATCTTCAGATGTTGAAGGGGCGGAAACCGACTGCTGA